>JAFDHR010000322.1 GCA_019308645.1 Deltaproteobacteria bacterium | reverse complement strand
CATATATGAACATGAAAGTCTTGGTTTTCTGCTCTCTCCCCTTGGTTTCCATTTCTTGTCATACCAGGCTGTTAGACAGGCCCTGGCATTTGTGGAATAGTCGGATGAGAAAAACAGATTATAGGCTGTACCTCCATGTTTTCTCCCTTCTTTGTCTACCCAATCAACCGGAGAGGTTAAATGCGCAGAGTAAGAGGCGGATACATATGGCATTTTATCCTTGTTAACTGTTGGCGAGAGTGCCTCAGTATCACCTGTCCCCCATCCCATAATAGCGAGAACTTTCATTCTTTTAAGGAGTTTATACTTGGTCAGTGCCTCAGGGATACGATAGCCATAATCAAACCAGGTATATTTTATCTTCTTTCCGTTTACGCCACCTGCATCATTTATATAATGGAATGCCTCTGCCATTCCGATGGCATAGTCTTTACCCACATCTGAGGTGGCACCAGTTGTATCCATAATACCACCTATTTTGATTGTTTTTGCTAAGGCCATAGAGGAGAGGCCAAGCAAAAATACAACGGCACATAAAATAATTAAAATCTTTTTCATCTTCATAGCTTCCCCCTTTTAAAATATAAATCTAAGTTAAACTCCCCTAACAAATTATTAATATTATCGCTTCAATTCACCTCCTTTCCGCTATTGTATAAGTATATATGATAAAAAATAAAAAGTCACTGCTACTCCAGCGTTTCATTAAAAAGTTGTCATTGCGAGCGCTAGCGAAGCAATCTCATATTTCCTCATACACATTAATCCATTCTCTATTTATGCTGTTAATCAGGTCGATTTTCTTTTGCCTTGAACCAGCCTTTATCTGTTTCTCTCTCAATATGGCATTTTCAGGGTCTTCGAAAACTTCATAGTATACCAATTTTGTAATGTTGTATTTCTTCGTAAACCCATCAACAAGTTTTTCTTTATGTTCGTAAACTCTTCTTTTCAGATCGTTTGTTATACCTGTGTAGAGAACGGTATTATGTTTGTTGGTCAATATATAGACATAATACTGTCTCTTCATTTATACTTTTTTAAGATTGCGGAACTTCTAAGATTGCTTCGTCGGCCTCTGGCCTCCTCGCAATGACCAAGTGCCAAAGCCCGCTCCTCGCAATGACTAACTAAGAATATCTCCTCTCCCAATGACATTTTCTCAAGCATATTTTGCAATAGCTTTATTAGTACGAAAACGGCCACAGATTAAAATAGTTTTTAGCCTGCCACCATCTATATGAAAGTCCTCGAGGCTCATATATCAAAAATGCGCATATTGCAAGACCAAAGGCCATCTCTTTTAGAAAGGCAAAATCGATCAGGATCTTTGAATATATTTCAGAAGCTGGTATGGCTGCCATCTGCAAAAGTTCCATAACCATGACCATAAATATGGATCCAAATATGGCCCCATCAATCCCGGCACCACCGATCAATATACAACCCACCAACCAGAGTGACCAAAACCAGGGAAAATGCTCCGGGCTCAGGGCCGCTAAGTTGGCTACCCAGAATGCGCCTGCAATACCAGCTATAAATCCTGCCACAAAGAAATTCAACAGCTTATACCAGATAATATTAATGCCAAGGGTCTCTGCTGCAATGTCATTGTCCCTTATTGCAACCCAGGCCCTTCCGACCCTGGTCCTGAGGAGATTGGACATTATCATAACCGTAAGGGTCAATAGGATAATCATTAAAAAGTATACCTTAATATCCGTATCCATAACCCAGGGACCTATCTTAATTGTGCCTGGTGGAAGGGAAAATGCCTGTCCTCTGCCGCCAATTCGGCTCACGTACTGGGTCAGGATGAAGTCGACCGTGATAAACTGGGCTGCCATGGTTGTCAAAATAAGGTAAAATCCCTTGACCCTGGCCGAAGGAAGCCCAAAGAGAACACTCCACAGGCCAGCAACAATTGCAGCAATTAAAATGCTTATGGGATAGGCAAGACCCCAGTTAATTAAAAATTCGGGCCATGGAAATTGCAGGATTAAAATGGTACTTGTATAGGCGCCTACAGCTATAAAGGCAGCATGCCCCAGGGTTATCAAACCTGCATAACCTATCAAAAGTTGCACACCTAATGCGCCAAGGGCAGTGTAGCCAATCATATTAGCCACACCAATCCAGTATTCATCTAAAAATAAGGGAAATCCAACAAACACAATCAGGAGAAGTAAGATCATCTTCCCCTTTATAACCGGTGTCTGCCACCAACCCTGATCCTTTGCATAGTTTTCATGGTAATACCCGCACGGAAGCCAAACTCTTGACATAGACTCATCTCCTTAATTCAAGTTAAAATGTAAAATTAGCAATTAGCAATTAAAAATTGATATTTGGAAAATCATTTATTTGCTTTCGCTGTAATTATGCTTTTTGCAATTATGGCAGCTAATTCCTCGCATTCTGCAATGAGCGATTCAATCTGTTCTGGCTTCATAATCTTAGCATGGTAAATGACTTTCGGCCAAAAACGTGATTCTTTAATCTCTTTTAAAGCAATACCCAATTTGTGAATAAAATCTGCCCTGGATTCAGCCCCACGAGACTCTTCATAATTAGATCCGCAAGATGTTCCCGACCTAACAAGCTGGCCTGCTATATGTCTTCCAACAATTGTTTTCGGTAGCGCATTGACAAGTTTTATAACTCTTACGGCAAAATCAAGTAAACGTTCTGCTATATCATCTCCGGTCTTCTTCTCTCCTCCATCTAACTCCATATCATTTTTAACTTGCTAATTTTACATTGCTAAATTACATTCTTTCAATCTCATCTCCGGTCTTCTTCTCTCCTCCATCTAACTCCATATCATTTTTAACTTGCTAATTTTACATTGCTAATTTTACATTGCTAGGTCACATTCTTTCAATCTTTATCCAACCCCAGAGCCCATATGGCATGAAGAGTAAAAATACTGCCATAAATGCAAAGGGAAAGATCTCCTTTACCCCTCCAGGGAAATATTGATCTAAATAAGTGCCGGCAAAATTCTGCAAAACTCCTATTAATAGTCCTCCTACTATAGCTCCGGGAATGGAGTTAAGGCCCCCGAGGACCACGGCCGGTAATACCAATAATCCTAAAAAGCCAATAGATATATTAACCCCGTTGATATTTCCTAAAAGCGCCCCCCCTACGCCTGCGGCCATAAATGCAATGGCCCAGGATGCGGCATACACAAACCGTGCGCTTACTCCAAGAGACAGGGCGGCTGTCTCATCATCCGCTGTTGCCTGCATGGAAAGACCCCAGCGTGTATATTTAAAGAAGGCAACAAAAACAAGGAAGAGCACTATGGCCAGCACAAAGGACCAGAAATAGACAGTTGAGATCTTCAAAAAACCGATAGTAAATGGCTTAAGGGAAAAGATGGCTGGCGTGAAGACCCTGGTATCAGTTCCCCATACAAACCCAACCAATCCTTTAAGGAAAAAAGAGATTCCTACGGTTACCATTATTACTGCCAGGATCGGC
>JAFDHR010000321.1 GCA_019308645.1 Deltaproteobacteria bacterium | reverse complement strand
ACAAGAGGTGGTGGTCATGGAGATTATCGAACCATTGTGTTGGCTCCCGGCTCCGGTCAGGAATTGGCTGATATCACAAGGATGGCCTTTGAATATGCTGACAGGTACAGGATTCCTGTTATAATTTTAGGAGATGGAATGATGGGTCAAATGATGGAGCCAGTTGAATTTCCAGATCCGATTGACCCCAAGTCTCTTCCGCCAAAACCGTGGGTTCTTGATGGTGCGGAAGGGAGACCGAGTAGGATTATCAAATCTCTTATACTGGATACATCTGCAATGGAGGAACATAATTGGAAGCTATTTAGGAAATACGAAGTGATAGACAGAGAAGTCCCTGAAATGGAACAGTTTCTCACAGATGATGCCCACTTGGGGGTTATTGCGTATGGAACAGCCAGCAGGATAGCAAAGGGAGCAATAAAAAGGGTAAGAGAGATGGGACTCAAAGTGGGTCTTTTACGTCCTAAAACGCTTTGGCCATTTCCAAAAAGGAAATTATTAGAGATGAGCAGGACTATAACCGATTTCCTCGTCTTTGAGATGAGCACCGGTCAGATGTTAGAGGATGTTAAGTTATCCTTAGAAGGCAGAGGGAGGATCCATTTTTATGGCAGACCTGGAGGAATAATCTCTACGCCTGATGAGATTGCCAAGGTTATAAACAACATATATTTCAAGGAAGGGCTTGAGAGCGAATAGTGAAACTGGAAACTGGAAACTGGAAACTGGAAACTGGAAACTGGAAACTGGAAACTGGAACTTTAATATTAAAAGGTTACTCTTTATCAAGTTTCAAGTATCAAGTTTCAAGATAGCAGGGCGATAAATGAAAAAAGTTTTTGGCAGACCTAAGAGTATGAAAGATGCAGTCTTTCATTACTGTCCTGGTTGCGGGCATAGCATCATTCATAGACTTATTGCTGAAATTATTGATGAATTAAATATACAAGGTAAAGTAATCGGTGTTCCTCCAGCAGGTTGTGCGGTGCTTGCCTATGATTATTTTGATATTGACATGGGAGAAGCGCCACATGGGAGAGGGGCAGCGGTAGCTACAGGGCTAAAGAGGTCATTGCCAGACAGGATTATTTTTAGTTATCAAGGTGACGGTGATATTGCTGCTATAGGAACAGCAGAGACCATTCATGCTGCTAACAGGGGTGAGCGGATTACAACCATATTTGTTAATAATGGCGTATACGGGATGACTGGTGGCCAGATGGCTCCAACAACAATAATAGGGCAGATTTCTTCTACGACACCTGGTGGAAGGAATGAAGATCGCGATGGTATGCCAATTGATCTCAGTGAGATGTTAGCGATAACCAATGGAAGTGTGTATATTGAACGGACGGCGGTTGATAGCCCCAAAAATATTGTTCGCACAAAAAAGGCAATCACAAAGGCCTTTAAGGTACAGATGGCAGGTCTGGGATTTTCTTTAGTAGAGGTTCTCTCGCCATGTCCTACGAATTTGAAGATGTCGCCAGTCCAGGCAAGTGAATGGATTGCCTCCACAATGACAACCTATTTCCCTTTAAAGGTCATTAAGGATACGGTTGGGAAATTAGCGACTTCGCCCTAATTGGGGTATTGGAGCAAAGGAGCAATGGAGTGATGGGTGAACTTGTCCTGAACTAAGTGAGGGAGAGGAACTAAAGAATAACTTTTTCCGCTTTTACTATCCATTACTCCAGTACTCCAACACTCCATAATTACATGTGGTGGTATAAATCCGGTCTCAGTAAAAATATTGTAAATTTCCCGCCTTAGCGGGATAGAAATTCCGAAAGTTTGGTATCATGCTTATAAAAACGGTTTTTTCAGGTTTCGGTGGCCAGGGTGTGTTGATGATGGGCTATATCCTGGCTTTATCTGCCATGCGGGATGGAATGCACGTAACCTATTTGCCTGCCTATGGTGCAGAAGTGCGAGGAGGCACGGCAAATTGTACAGTCTCCATTTCGGATGAGGATATTGCATCTCCTGTAGCATCTTCTCCAGATTATGTTATTGCCATGAATAAACCTTCTTTGATTAGGTATGAAGGCCAGATTAAACCTAAGGGGACCCTATTTTTAAACTCAGATCTGGTTGATATTGATCCAAAGAGAGAAGATATAAGTGTTTTCAAGATACCGGCCAATAGTATAGCGAAAAAGCTGGGAAGTGAAAGGGTTATTAACATGATCATGCTGGGTGCCATTTCAGCATGGACAAAGATTATTAGTGTTGACTCTCTCATAAATGGCTTGACTGAAGTTATTAAGATAAAGAGCGCAAAACAAATGGGCATCAACAAGAAAGGATTAGAAATTGGTGCTGAATATGTGCTTAGAGGAGCATAGATATGCCTGTCAAAGAGATTAATGTAATCTTGAAGAACGAACCAGGACAACTCTCGGTGGTCAGTGAGATATTAGATTCCAATGGAATTAACATCATTGCCTTTTATGTGAGCACAAAGGGTAAGGAAGGAAGCCTTAGGTTTGTAGCCAACGATCCAGATAAGGCTGTAATCGCGCTGAAGGCAAGAGGGTATAAGATTAGAGTGACAGAGGTAATTGCCTGTGAAACACCACATCACCCAAGGGGACTTAATTCCATCCTGAAACCCTTGAAAAAAGAAGGACTAAATGTAGGTTATATCTATCCATGTCTGTCCTGTGGAGGGGCAGAGAATACTGCTATACTTATTCTTGGTGCAACCCCTACAAATAGAGAGCGAATGCTTACGGTGTTAAAAGATAATTGGATCAGGGTATTAAACGAGGAGTTGTATAGATTGTAGTTATTAGTTTTATATGAAAGTGCCTAAAGCCTGCCCTGGCGCGAATTGATGATACTAAGCTATTGTCCCTTTAATATTAAGGAACTGGAGCTATAAAATTTAGCCCTTGCATGCCAGGTCTGGGCCAGGGTGAGCTAAAGTGCCTAAAATGCCTAAAGTTAAGTCCTCTACTCCTCAATCACTTAACCATTTGAGCACTCAACTACTTTCATCCTTCGTTGTGGCCGAAAGGCCATGTTTGTTCGTTGGATTAGTTTATCTCAACAAACTCAACAAAAACAATAAACTCAACAAACCGAGGAATAATGATGGATAATGAAATGTTTTCAATGGTTCTTGATACTCTAAAGAAGATTGAGAGAGAAAAACTAACCAGTGAGACAAAGTTGGAGATGGATAAACACGGTGATTTTCCGGAGGAACTTATCCGTTTCATGCTCGGACCAGAGATAGGCCTTCATTTGATTTTTATTCCATCTGAATATGGTGGTTTAGGGGCGAGCGCCTTACAGATTGCACGCATATCAGAAGAGATGGCCAAGATAGATATGGCCATTGCTACTTCTTTTTTGGCAATCTGCCTCGGTATGGACCCAATAAGGGTAGCAGGAACAGAGGAACAGAAAGATATATACATCCGGCGAATAGCAGATGAGGGACTCATTGTTGGTTATGGTGTAACTGAGCCTGAGGCAGGG
>JAFDHR010000320.1 GCA_019308645.1 Deltaproteobacteria bacterium | reverse complement strand
ACCCTTCAAGGCCGAACCCCGACCGCCCACAACAAACTCCTCAAATCTGAGCTCTCAAATCTTCGATTCCGCTATACCACCCTCCCCATTGTCATTCCCGCGAACGCGGGAATCTATTTCGCCGTCACCCCGACCGCATCCCTTCTTCCATGTGTCATTTCGACCGAGCGCAGCGAGCGGAGAAATCTATTTAAACCCACAATCCACCTCTCCCCTATCGCCTATCAACCTTCGCTGGCCAGCTTCTTTTCACACACAACCCAGCTTCCCAGCTGGTAATCTCAACTTCCCACGCCAAGGACGAACTCTATTCACCTTAATAACAAGTCCACGTACTTCCGTCTCGATTTGAAATGCCTTCTTACTAGCATTATGCTCCCACTGTTCTTAAAGAACTTGTTGTGATAGTACTTGGGATCTTCCCGTTGTTTCTCAATATACTGCGCCAAAAGCCCTCTGATTTCTGTGTAACATTTTTCCACCGTATCGACAGCATGCTCTGTTGCCCTAATTATGCTCATCATTGCTTCTTTGTCTTGTTCCACATCCAACTTGTGCTTTTTTAGAAAATCCTTTAAAAGGTTTAATATGAAATATTCGCTGTGAAGCAAGAAGTCATATTTGTAGACTTTAGTTCTTTTGCTTCCCGATAGGCCCTCGGCTTTTTTGTATTCTATCCGATACTGCTTTTTATACCGCTCAACGAACTTCAGAAGTACCCAGGCGAGTAGAAGCTTTTCCGGAAGCATATCGCTTCCGTCAAAAATCTCGTCGTAGTATCCGCCTGAGTCTCTTATGAATATTCGCCCTTTCTCGCTTTTTGCTTCAGCAGGTTTGTTCAGATACATTGCCAAGAACGCTTGTGCAGCATTCTCATTGCTAATTATTCTTTTTCTATACTTCGGCCCCAATAATTTTCTCAGTTTTTGCTTTTCCTCGCGCGTTGGGTATAAGGAATCCACCTCTCCCCTTTTTCTTTCATAGAAGTACTGATAAGTATCCATTAAGACCTTCTGTATTCTAATTTGAATCTCATCGTTAGAACACAGGTCTCTGAGTCTTATAGCATTTTGTGAGTTCGTATATAATGTTACATTTTCTACGAATTCTCTGTCCCGATATTCAATTGCCTTGACGAGGATCTCTATATCGTCGCGAATCGACCCCTCCTGAAGCGCCTCATACAAAGCGTAGGTCGTCTGAGCACCATTTATAATCTGTGCGTTGTCCAGATTGATTACGTTCCCTCTTGTTGGCTCGTTAATTCCTTTACACACGATAGTAATACCGTTATTAAAATACCAAAAGTCCTTGCTTCTATCCTTGCTTTTCGCCGTCTCTAGAATTTGCTTGTTGATTCCCTTAGAACGAACACCCAGCGAATACCTAACATTCTCTTGGAAAATTCGCTCTCTGTAATCATTGTATATTTTAGCAAGTTCCTTTCCCTTGCATGTGAAAACACGCGATTCAGTAGGATATTCTTTTTTCAGAATATTCCCAGTAACTTCGAATGAAATCCTTTTTGGCGGCGGCGCTTTCATGACGAGGTAGTGTTCATTGTAGAACTTGAATAACTCCTCAAAGTCTACTATCATCTTCTCCGTATTGCGCCCTAGGGTTTTTACTAGCTCATCAAGAAATTTCGTACTCTTCGGCTTTTTTTTCAACGTGAGCATTAAGAGACAAGTCTCATAACTACCTGTTCGATCCAATTCGTGATATTCATCCATTAAGTTCTCTAACTCGGATGTTACCCTCTGCTTATATACGCCTCTTATCAGCAAGTGAACGCCCCCGGCAAATGACTTTACGTCATTTTCCGGGAGATTTTTCTCTGTATTTGTGAAATTGCCTGCAGTTTTCGCGCTAACAAGAAATAATTTGTAGTTTCTTTGGTCCACAAGAACCGCATCCACTCCCTCTGCTTTCCTGTCCACCACAATCCGTTCCTTAACGTCTTCCGGGTCCATTCCCAAAGCATTCTCAGCATACCACAGAATCAACGCGTCATGGATACTCCCCAAGTCATGCCTATCTTTTGAATTTTGCAATAGCTTCCTAAACCGCTCAAAAAAGTTCTTTCTTTCCACCGTTTTTCCCCTAATTCGACCGCATTCACGTCCCCTGTTAGCTCAACCAAACACACCAACCAGAAAATTATCTATATTCGGAAATAACTCGCAACCGTCCGGCTGTTGACACACTCAAGATAAGCTCGCTTCATCTTTCTTTTTCCAGCAGTAACTGCTTTCGTTTCCAGTTCCTAATGGTTCTTCAACAGCTCCACCGTCACCATTTTCTGCACACGCTAAATCCAACCAAGCACCATTTACACGTTCTCCATCGCATCTCTAATCCTTATCAAATGCACAACGAAACGATAAACAGACCCAATGACCACATAGCCATTACAAAGGGTACGAGTATCCCCAAATTCCGAGACCGTATGAATCTTTCGATTGCGGACAATCTTACGTGTTTGCTCATATTACCTATCTCAACCTCTAACCGTTTACCCTCTTGCAGCTGACTTATCCTATCATGAACCCTCTGCCCCTTGGGAACGCGTTGCTCAATTCCCCTTATTATGTCAGTGTGAAGGTAAAGGAACTTCCGGTGACGAATTCCAAGAATCCACCAAACAACGCCGAGAATAAAACTCAAAGCCCCCAACCAAGCTAGAACAAAAGACTTGCAATTATTAGGAGACCCTGCAAATACTGCTGCCCAAGAAAGAAGGAGAATGGAGTCCGCAAAAAAGAAGTTGTTAAGTCGTGCTTGCACAATTGTTTCACCGTGCTGATATGCATGCACCGCAGTGTCCATAGAATGCGTGAAGTTCGTTAACTTTCCTTCTTCCTCTGCACAATGTGCATCCTTCATAGAATACCCCTCCACAAACAAATGTGCGCCCAAAACTCTGCGTTACACGATTCCAGCCAATGTTCCAAAATAACTAGCCACACTCCACTCGCCCCACCTCCCTTTCCTTAAAACCTCTCGTCCGCACAAACCCGAAACCGATATCTCCGAATTTCCTCATTCACCAACTCACCGCGCGCATAGTGACCGCCTTCTCTCATCCTCAACCAAATCGGCCAGCCTCCACGCCAATTTTCAATTCCCCCACTCCACCTGTCAACAAAAAACCCCACCGAAACCCAAATCCGCCCAGCGCGGCAACAATGAACAATGAACAATGAACCATGAACCGTTCACCTTTTTCGCGCAAAATCGACGACGCCAAATCGCAAAAACCCTCGAATCGCAAATTTTCTTACCCCTTTGCCAAAAACGACTTACGCCATTTCCCAACAAAAACATCCCCCCAATTTCCGCGCAAGAACGCAGGTTGGCCCAATTATGACGGGTACGTCGGTACCCCTGCGCACTATGAACCATGAACAATGAACCATGAACTCCAATGTGTAAACATCTGAAAAAACAAAGCCAATTTCAAAGGACCCTGTGATGAACCTAAAGCTCTATCT
>JAFDHR010000319.1 GCA_019308645.1 Deltaproteobacteria bacterium | reverse complement strand
TAATTATTTTCCTAATAATGTCCTTGAAATTATAATCTTCTCAATCTCCTTGGTTCCTTCATATATTTCAATTACTTTTGCATCGCGATAAAAGCGTTCAACATCATATTCTCCCATATATCCGTAACCGCCGTGGATCTGTACTGCCTCCTCTGCTACGCGAACACCTGTTTCCCCAGCAAACCATTTGGCCATTGCTGTTAGTTTATGATCGAGCTTCCCTTTATCTGCCTTAAAGGCTGCTTCATAAACGAGGTTTCTCGCTGCCTGGATACGTGTAGCCATTTCTGCTATTTTAAATTGAATGGCTTGAAAAGAGCTCAAAGTTTTTCCAAATTGTTTCCTGTTTTTGGCATAATTTATAGCCTTTTCCATAGCACCTTGGGCAATGCCAATCCCTTCCGCACCTACATGGATTCTGGTTCTGTTAAAGAACTCCATAAACTGATAGAAGCCTTTGCCCTCCTCGCCAAAAAGATTTTCTTTGGGGACGCGGACATCCTTGAAATACAATTCGGCTGTATCTGAGGCCCTTATTCCTAATTTATGGTGAAGTTTGTTTGCCTCGAATCCCGGGCGGTCACTTTCCACAAGGATCACGCTATGTCTTCTATGTCGTGAAGGATTATCTGGATTTGTTAGACATATCACTGCAAAATAACTAGCCACGGTTCCATTTGTTATAAATGTCTTATTGCCATTGATGACATAATCAGAGCCATCTTTTCCGGCCACGGTTGTGATAGCCGCTACATCACTTCCCGCATCTGGCTCGGTGATGGCCGATCCCATAACGGCCTCTCCTTTAGTGAGGGGAATGAGGTATTTTTTCTTTTGCTTGTCTGTGCCGTATAAATCGACCATATCTGCCCCAAAGGTGGCTGAGATCAAAACAGAACCTAATCCAGGGTCAACGCGCCAGAATTCTTCGGTGATGAGGCATTTCTCCAGGTAACCATACCCACTCCCACCATATTCCTCAGGGAAGTTAATCCCTATAAAACCGAGCTCAGCTGCCTTTGTGACCAGTTCTCGAGGGTATTTTTCCTGTTGATCACACTCCTGGGCGATTTCTGGAAATTCACCTTCGGCGAATTCTCGTGCTGCCTTTCTGATATCCTCCTGATCTTTTGTTAAGTCAAAATCCATTATTTTTTCCCCCACTTACGATCATATCCTTTTTTCGGTCTACAATATAGAAATAGCCATCCTCGTCTACAGTAGCCAAATCGCCGGTATAGAGCCATCCGTCTTTAACTGCCTCTTTTGTTGCTTCCTCGTTTTTGTAATATCCTTGCATTACATTTGGACCCTGGCAGACTAGTTCTTGTATCTGGTTCGGGGGTAAGGGCCCGCCATCTTCATTAACTATCCTAGCCTGGAGAAAGGGAACAGGAGGCCCTACTGAGCTATCTTTCCTACGCGAATCCGGGTAACTCCTCCATAGAGAGGCTGCAATCTTTTCTACAGGTTTATGGTTACCTGTTGGAGTAAAGAGACTCAGATAATTTATGACAAATAATTATCTCAAATCTGCTGTTTTAGTCAACCTTGATTTTTCCTTTTCATTGATTTTGAAATGACATGCTTTGACAGTAATTCTCAGTGTATCTGTAATAGATTGAGATCGCTTCGTCCGGCTTTGTCGGAATCGCAATAACAGATAAGTTTTAGGTAATCGTTCACGGTTCAGAGGTTCAGAGGTTCAAGGTTAATAGCCTTAAAATTTTTTCATATTTTTGCTTTTAATCTTAGTGCACCCTCGCTCGGCGAATCCTAAGTCCCTCAATTCATAAATTCGGTGACGTAGTTATTTAGGCTTCGGCTAAGTTCAGTCGTAGCCCTCGGGACTAAGTGCTGCTTTCGGCCATGAGCTCAAGCCGAATGGAGTGAGCAATCTCAAAGATTATAGTCATTAGGGTATGTTATAGTATTTGCGAATCGAAGCACTAAGGCCCGAATGAATTCTGCCTTGGACTCCAAATCAAAGATTTTAACTTTCTTAACAGTTGAACTTTGATACCCTCGTAAAAAGTCATACGCGGTGAACCTGTCATTTCGACTACAAGGAAAAGCGAAGGATCTTGTTACATGACTCATTGAGATCCCTCGATTCTCTCGGGACGATGCTTCGCATCGGATTTCTCGCTTCGCTCGAAATGACATGTTGTTGAGACTTTTTACGGGTTCATCAACTTTGAACCCTGAACCATTGAACCCATGAACGGTTACAGTTTTAGTAATGTCATTGCGAGGGGATTCATCAACGAAGTAATCTTCTTTTGTTTATTAGGGGGAGTTGCTGATGTGTTAGTCTTCAGCTGTTAGTTTTCAACTTGACATCCAAGCGAAATTAATTTTATATTACTTTTCTAATAAAGAAGGTCAATTGGGTTATGGGAGAGACTCTATAGGCGATATTTTCTCGCTTGGCAGGGCGCCGAAGGTGAAACCCCAAAGATGGGGGAAACTCTCAGGCAAAAGGACTATAATCCATTTATCCTCTGGAGAGAGTCTTTAGAAAGGCCACCGAAGGGGAAATCCCAGAAGCCCTCGGGCTTGGGGTAATCTCTCAGGTAAAAGGACAGGGGAGTTTCGGAATTATTCCGAAGCTCCCCTGTTTTTTCTTGGGAGATCTCATCTTGATTTTGAATTGTGCCGTCTGCCTATCGAAGAGATCGAGTGGAGGTGCAAGACCTTTGTCGAGGGTAGAATCCTAAGTCTTTGCCGGGAGGAGCTCATTGAAAAAACATGGTGAGTTAATCCTTCCATTACCTCTATTGAGGCAAAAATTGCCAGGCAAGGTAAAAAGATACGCATCATTCCAATAATGGATTTAATCGAACCCAGGGTTAAAGTCAAGGGGAGTGGATGCGGCATTTAAACAGTCGTTCGCGATTCGGGTTGGACCCTCGACTGTTAGAATCGATTCTATTGAAAGGAGGGCTTACATTGATTGAAAAAGAATGGAGGACATGCAATCCCTCTGGGAGCAGACGAGTGGTCGTCACAAAAGAGCTTCCGGGAGATCGATGGTTGGAAATTTTGGCCCAGGCCGACTGTAAGGTGGAGATCTGTACATCCACGGATATTCTGAGTGCCGAGGAGATCAAGACAGCAATCAGGGATCGGTGTGACGGGGCCATCGGGCAGTTGACAGAGGAGTGGGGGGAGGAACTCTTCGCTGCCCTAAAGGCTGCTGGCGGTAAGGCTTACAGCAACTATGCAGTCGGTTACAACAACGTAGATGTTGATGGGGCTACAAAGCAGGGCATTCCAGTAGGGAATACTCCGGGTGTTTTGACCGAAACCACAGCAGAGATGGCAGTGGCGCTGACCTTTACGGCAGCACGGAGGGTGGTTGAGGCAGACAGGTTTATGCGTGGTGGCCGTTTCAAGGGCTGGTTGCCGACACTCTTCCTGGGTGAGCTCTTCTGGCACAAGACGGTGGGTGTTATTGGCGCAGGGCGCATCGGTGCTGCATACGCCCGCATGATGGTCGAAGGGCATAAGATGGACCTTATCTACTACGATCTCTACCAGAATAAGGCCTTGGAGGAATATATAGGTGCCTATGGAGAGTTCCTGAAAATGCAGGGTGAAAAACCGGTCTCCTGCATCCGGGCAGAGAGTGTGGAGGAACTACTCAAAGAGGCTGATCTGGTCAGTCTGCATCCTGTACTCGATGAGACTACACACCACCTGATCAACAGGGAGCGCCTGGCATTGATGAAGGAAAATGCAATTTTGATTAACTCTAGTCGTGGACCGGTGATAGACGAGGTAGCCCTTGTCGCTCACTGCCAGAAATACCCAAAGTTCAGGGTTGGACTCGATGTGTTTGAGAACGAGCCGGAGATGAAACCTGGGTTGAGCGAACTGGACAACGTTGTTATCATGCCTCATATCGCCTCGGCAACTGTCTGGACGCGGGAAGGCATGGCCACCCTTGCGGCCAGTAACGTGGCGGGAATCCTGATGGGATATCCGGCCTGGCAGGATCAGGATATTTCGCCGTTTATAGGGGGCGACCGCCCCAGGGCAGCACCGAGTATCGTGAACGCCAAAGAGTTAGGTATCCCACTATTTAGCGGGTAGGTACGCATCTATTAACACGTCAAATCAGAGAGGAGAAAGAACAATGAGAATCGCAGAAAGAATAGCCCGTTTGGGAACGGAAACGGCCTTTGCCGTTTCCTCTGAGGCTGCTGCCTTTGCTGCCAAGGGCAACAAGGTCTATCCCTTTCACCTGGGTGATATGAATATAATCACGCCTTCCAACATCATTGAAGCGGCTGTAAAGGCAATGAAGGACGGCAAGAAGGACGGCAAAACTGGCTACTGCCCCAATGCTGGAATCCCGCAGTTGCGTGAAACACTGGCCGCCGATGTGAGTGCCTCCCACGGTGTCAGCTACAGCATGGAGAACGTCGCCATCCAACCAGGGGGCAAGCCGTCCATCAACAAATTCCTTCTGGCGCTGATGAATCCTGGCGACGAGGTGATTTATCCCAATCCGGGCTATCCGATTTACGAGTCGCAGATCGAGTTCCAGGGGGGCAAGGCCATACGCTATGGCTACCTTGAAGGGGAGGACAACTTCAAGCTTGACATGGAGGCCATCGAGAGACAGATCACACCGCGCACAAAGCTACTGCTGCTCAACGATTTGCAGAACCCCACCAGATCACACCGCGCACAAAGCTACTGCTGCTCAACGATTTGCAGAACCCCACCGGGGCAGAGTGTTCCTCTGCAGAGCTTGAGAAGCTTGCCGAATTGGTCCTCAAGCACGACCTCTACGTCCTGTGTGACGAGGCCTACTTCGACATTCGCTATGAGGGAAAGAGCTCCTCGTTGGCATCCCTTCCGGGTATGCCTGAGCGGTGCGTTATTCTCTACACCTTCTCGAAGAAGTTCGCAATGACGGGGTGGCGTCTTGGCGCCGCGATTGGACCAAAAAAGATCATTGACGTTATCACCAAGCTGAACGTTAATGACGAGTCCTGCTCGAACCACTTCATCCAGTATGCTGCAATCGAGGGACTCACCGGAGACCAGACCCAGCCCAAGCAGATCCTTACAACCCTCAAGGAGCGGCGCGACACGACGGTGGAAATTCTCAACTCCATTAAAGGCATCCGCTGCTTCCGGCCGAACGCGACGTTCTACCTGTATCCGAACGTCACCGAGGCAATGAAGAAAAAAGATCTGACCAACTATGATGCCTTCCGAAAAACTCTGCTGAACGAAACCGGCGTTTCGGTGTGCACGCGTCTTCACTTCGGCCGAGCTCTGGAAGGTGAGGATAATTTTTACATCCGTCTGGCTTACTCGGGTATCAACACGTCGGATATCAAGGAAGGCCTCAGTAAGTTCAAAACTTTCATTGAATCCTAAATGACCAATTGCCAACCCACAGATGCATGGTCTAAATTTCTATCGATAGTGGGCCAATGCAGAAAAAATAGGCCTCATTGATTTACAAACCATATAGGTATTCAAAGAAGGTATTGCAAATCATGGATTTTAGTGTAATAAATTCCTAAATCGAGATACTTATATAAATGTATAATGAGTAATTGAAAAACTGTAAGTTTCAACAACAACCTGAAAGTGTAATAATGTGATATATATCCAGAAAAACTTGTGATGGTTTCATAAAAGTCTTAGGGGGTAGCGATGAAAAAAACAATCCTTCATGATTGGCATAAGAAACACGGCGGAGACATGGTGGAATTCGGCGGATGGGAGATGCCCATACGATACGAAAGCGGAATAATCCCAGAGCACTTAACAACAAGAAAACATGGTGGTTTATTTGACGTCTCCCACATGGGTAGATTCCTGATAAATGGAGAGCAGGCTACAGATTTCTTACAGTATGTTCTCACAAATAATGCAGCTGCACTTGAAGCAAAACAATCACAATACACAATAATCCCTGATGAAAACGGCGGGGCAATAGATGATTCGTATCTTTATAAGATAAATCAGAAAGATTTTATATTAGTAGTTAACGCATCGAATATAGAGAAAGACTGGGAGTGGTTTCAAAAACAGATAAAACAATTCCCAAAAGCACGCTTGGAAGATAAATCAGAAGATATTTCCATGTTAGCATTACAGGGACCTAAGGCAAAAAGGGTGTTAGAGGAGATATTTCAAGGTATAACAGAGCTCCCAGACGTTGGAAGGAATAATTTGAGTGTAACAGAATTCGAAAGCGAACAGGTAATAATCTCAAGAACTGGTTATACAGGAGAACCGTTATGTTTTGAGCTATTTGTTCCTCAAGAAAAAACTATAGCTCTGTGGGAAAGAATTCTTAGAGCTGGGAAAAAGTACAACATAATCCCTGCAGGTTTAGGGGCAAGAGACAGCTTAAGACTCGAGGCAGACCTCCCTTTATACGGCCACGAATTTGGAGAAGATAAAGAAGGCAAAGAAATTCCCATCCTTGCAATCCCTCTTGCAAAATATGCAGTCAGCTTTTCAAGGCTTAAGGGACAATTTATTGGCAAGCAGGCGTTGAAGAGACAGTTTAGAGAGTTCAAGCAGTTAGAGAACAAAAAACAATGTCCAAAACGGTATTTGCCAAAAAGAATAATGGCAATAGCGATTTCTACCATAGGCGCAGCAAGACAAGGTGACGGGGTTTACATAAATGATAGGCTGATAGGCGAAGTCAGAAGTGGATCTATGGTTTCATACTGGAAGTTTGATAAAGAAGGTGTGACTTCACACATCACTGAAGAAAAAGGAAAAAGGTCCATTTGCCTCGCTTATATTGATTCTGAAACAGAAGAAAATCAAGAGGTCCAGGTACATGCAAAGGGCAGAATCCTTGAAGGAGTAGTTGTTGAAAGGCACCTGAGCAGCGCAGCACCTCCTTACTCGAGGACTATCTTGGTTAAGACAAGAGAAAAGCATGTAGAAGAAGGCAAAGGGCTGCCTCTCCTGATGGAAAAGCTGGTAGAAGAGGCTGTAGAAAACCATGTATGGCGGCAGAAAAAAACCATCAACCTGATCCCTTCAGAACAGACCCCTTCAAAACTTGTGAGATTTCTTACACTTATGGATCCCTCAGGAAGGTATGCGGAACATAAAATAATTGAAGCATTAGGAGAATCAGAAATACCTTTTTACCAAGGGACTGAATTCATAATAGGAAAAGAAGGCCTGTTAATCGAGGAGATGGCAAAATTCTTAGGCTGCTCACAAGTAGAACCAAGGGTTATTAGCGGACAGCAAGCGAACAAGACGGTTTTTAGTGCTTTAGTAGACTACAAAAACAGGTTAGATAATAAAACAGAGTTACAAAGGCTCAGAAAGGTTATGAGCCACCATTTAGGAAAAGGTGGACACCTCAGTGCACAACCTCTGGGCGCATTAAGGCATTATGTAATGAGAGATCCTGTAACAGAAAAACCTGCTGTTATTAATTTCCCAATACAAAAAGATAACCCTTATAAAATAGATCTGGAAGAAACAGCTCAATTAATAGACGAGCATAAACCGGAACTAATAATCTTAGGTAAGAGCATGGTTTTGCACCCGGAACCGGTAGCTGACATAAGAACAATAATTGATACCATGAAAGATAAACCGGTTTTGATGTATGACATGGCCCATGTACTGGGTCTGGTCGGTCCATATTTCCAGGAACCCTTTAAAGAAGGGGCAGATATAGTCACAGGGTCTACCCATAAAACATTCTTTGGGCCACAAAGAGGGATTGTGGCAGGCAATATGGAGGAAGGAACAAAGGAGTATGAACTGTGGGAGACAATACAAAGGGAAGCATTCCCGGGAAGCACAAGTAATCATCACTTAGGAACACTGTTAGGGTTACTCATGGCCGCTTATGAAATGAATCTGTATGGTAGAGAATATCAAAAGCAGGTAATCTCAAACGCAAAGGCATTTGCAAAGGCGTTGAGGGATAATGGATTTACTGTTGAAGGTGACCCTGATGTTAATTATACGGAAACACATCAGGTAATTTTGAATGTAGGCTATGCAAACGGTGCTGACGTAGCTGAAAGGTTAGAGAGAAACAACATTATAGTAAACTACCAGGCAACACCGTATGACGAAGGGTTTAGCTCCAGCAGTGGGTTAAGAACAGGTGTTCAAGAAATGACAAGGTTTGGCATGAAAGAAAAAGACTTTGAAAATCTGGCAGGATAT
>JAFDHR010000318.1 GCA_019308645.1 Deltaproteobacteria bacterium | reverse complement strand
ATAAAATCGCCTCTTTCCTCCTTCAGCCTCTCGCCAGCTATTTTGAACATAAGTTTATGGCAATCTATACATGGGTTTAACCCTTTTCCATAACCATACCGTGGGCTTAACAGTATCGGAAGAAACCTATCTGTGATATCTACAACTTGAAGGGGAAGCCCGATATAATGAGCAGACTGGGCAGCCTTCTCGGACGAGAAAAAGGGGGTCTCAAAAAAGATTCCAATAACATCAACTCCTTGTTCCCCGATAACTTTCACAGACAAAATACTATCGAGGCCACCAGAGATAATAAACTTTGATTAGTTTATCAGGCAGAAAGCATGAATCAAGTAAAAAGATGGTTATTATCAATGAATAAACCATTGTAATGATTGACGGATTTATTTTCCTCTGCTATTTAAAAACTATATTTAACTACTTAGGTTCAGGGGTTCCCGAAACTTTGAACCAAATTATTTACAATTATATAAAATAAATCTTTAAGGGATAAATCATGAGGGTTTTCGGACCAGTTCCATCAAGACGATTGGGTTCTAGCCTTGGGATAAACAATATACCCCCCAAAGTTTGTACCTACTCCTGTCTCTATTGCCAGATAGGTAAGACAATAACATTACAATGCGAAAGGCAGGTATTTTATGAGCCAGATGATTTAGCGATGGAGGTTAAAGAGAAGGTCACTGAAGTAAAAAAAAGGGACACAAAGATAGATTATTTATCCTTTGTCCCTGATGGCGAACCAACGCTGGATATTAATCTTGGTAACATTATTGAACGTATTAGGCCGTTACATATAAAAGTTGCTGTTATTACTAACGGATCTCTTATAAACCGTAAAGATGTCAGAGAAGATCTACAAAAGGCAGATCTGGTTTCATTAAAATTAGATGCAGCAACCAGAAAAACCTGGCTAAGGACTGACAGGCCGCATAAATCACTTGATCTTAAAGCAATATTAGATGGAGTGCTCGAATTTAAAGCTATATTTAAAGGTGAGATAATTACAGAAACTATGCTTCTTAATGGAATGAACGATAGTTATGAAGAGGCTAAAAAAATAGCCGATTTCTTAAAATTACTAAAGCCGACAAAATCTTATATTTCCATTCCTACCAGACCAACAGCAGTAAAAGGAATACTGCCTGCCAGTGATGAAGCCCTTAATATAGCTTACCAAATCTTTACACAGAATGTAGACAATGTAGAGTACATAATAGGCTATGAAGGAAATGAGTTTGGTTTCAGTGGTAATGTCGAAGAAGATTTACTCGGTATTACCTCAGTTCATCCAATGAGAGAAGAGGCTGTAAAGGAATATTTAAAAAAGGCAGGTGCAGATTGGCAAGTAATAACTGATCTGATAAAAAGGGGCTCCTTAATAGAATTGGAGTATCAGGGGAAGAATTTTTACATGAGAAAATTGCCGAGTAAGCTCTGAGATTTTTTTGGCCCCGGTCCTTTTATAAGACCGGGGCCTTTAGCAAAGATTATCAGAATTCAACTACATCGCCATTTCCAATATAAAGATCACTCTGGGATCCGAATCGAGCTGTCCCCCTGACTACTGGATATCCGAGGTCAATCATCTTCTGGACCGCAGCCGCACCTGTACAGTGATTACAGGCAACTTTCTTAAAATTAAATTTACCCATCTCCTTTACGATAAATTCCCTCTTGGGATTCATAGGTCCAAATGGGGCAATATGAAGCCCCCCATAGATACCATACATATTATCCCCACCCTCAATATTGTTTACAGCGAAATCGCCAAAGGTTATCGTATTCTGGTGGCAACAACCGGTGACACAAACCATCCCCTTATCCTTGACATTAAAATAAAGGGATTCCTCTCCTCTTACCCTTACTATTATCGGCAGATCAAAGTTGACCGCAGCAACACCGGGATAGAGCTTATTTATTTCTCCAGGTCTCAACTTAACCAGCTCTCCTTGATGGGCGATTCTGTTTGCGGTATTACATTCATCAAAGGTTGCGCCATGCAGATAATACATTCCTTCTGGATAGAATGTGCTTGGGATAATTATCTTGATTTTAGGATTGTATTTTAAGGTGGTCTCCAAACCCCAGTAATGATCAAGATGCTCATGACTTATGATAAGAAATTCAATCTCACCATTTTTAAGCATCTTATCAACCCCTTCTCGCTTGAAGGCCTGATCCATGTAATACCTGTTCCAACCCGTATCAAGGAGGAACTTGTGATGAGTTCCATCCAAGAGCTCAACATCTATTAAAGAGCTGCTTCCCGCGGCATTCCGTGGATCCCATGGTATGATCCATTGGTTAGTGTGTATCTTTTTTGGTGTTGCCATAATCTGCTTCAGAAGTATTTCGTTGCTATACCAACCAAGCTCTGAAACACAGGTTATCTTTACACTCTTGCATTGACCAATATCGTATTTTCCACTTGCAAGGGCTTCTAAGGGTTTATAGAATACGGCACTTCCAAGCGATAAGGAAGCACCACCAATGGCTACTGTTTTGACAAAATCCCTCCTGCTAATATCTTTCATTGTAATCCCCCTGTTTTATGGTTGATAAATCTTCCGACCCGATCAAAGTCAATCAGACACACCATCTAAGGAATGCATCACCTCCTTTCTAAGATTTTTGCCTGATTATCTCTGCAACGCAGGTAAAATTGTCACCAAACAGGACTCGCTTAAATCTCAGGTTCTATTACCTTTTGTTGAAAATGAAAATAGGCACAATCGTCGCACGAATAGCCACAGTAAATTTTTTTATGCCCCACCTCCTTCCTTAAGGCATAACAGTTGATGGATTTAGTTGTATACACGAGACAATCCTCACATCTTGTGTCAGAACGCACGTGATCATCCATTTTATTTTTATAGAATTCCCAACAGAATGTTGGCAGGTTCCCAATACCTGTCAGGGTATTTAGGTCAATACCTATTACCTCAGGTGCTGGAAATGGGATGTTGTTATTCTTAAGAAATAAGGCAAGATCTTCTGCCAGTATTCGCCAATGGCCTGATGTCCCAACCCGATATCCCTTGATCTCCCCTTTTTCCAACCATCGTTTAACAGTTTCCCTTGAATGGTTGCAAATGTGGGCGATATCGGATGTGGTAAATGCCCTTTTTTTCATATTTGTTTGTTTTGTGTCTTTTGTTTAAATTACCATTATATTAAAAAATTAATTTGTCAACATTTTTTCTACTCAGTGTCAGTTACGAATTAAAAGTGAACCGTTTTTGCTGAATTGACAGTTTAAAAGTGAACACCTGAAACGGGATTATCCGGATCTCTCAAAACAACTGGGTACCAGAGGTTACTAGGTTTTGTGAAGCACGCCGAAAGTAAAATTCAGTTCAATGGATTTATTGATTTCCGTTATGGAGCCTGTAAACAAGAACAATTGTCAGAAGCATTATATCCCATTCATTCTTGGTGCTGTTATAGTTGTTCTTGTTTACAGGCAATAAAGTATTACTTCATAGTGTAGTTCACTTTTAATTCGTAAAGTGTTCACTTTTAAAAAGTTCCTAACACATTTTTTCTACTCAGAAGCATTAATAGGCATGAGATTGTATATAACGCCCAAATTTCGATAAAAGAGGCTCTCTTAATCCATCCTCTGTTTTGAAATCAAGACTAATGAATTCCCATGAACATGATGAAAGTAGTTGAGTGGTCAAATGGTTAAGTGGTTGAGTAGTAAAGGAGTTAAGTTTAGGCACTTTAGGCACTTAAGCTCACTTTAGGCACTTTCATATAAAGTATTCAGGGCTTATCAAGAGTAATTCTTAATTGGTGGGATTTGAGAATATGAGTAATCTATATGTACATTTGATGCATTGGAGTTGGGAGAGGAGTGTCTTTTTTATTAAATATCTAACATGATACGATTATTCCTACCTCGTAAGATCAGCCACCCTATCTACAATTATGCTAAAACTCTTTGTATAAGGCATATCCTTGTTATCCATCCATGCCACACTCCTTATATCACCCTCTATGACAATCTCTGGTTCCAAAGGGAGGCTCCCCAGTAAGGTCAGGCCTGCCTTTTTTGCTTTCAGCCGATGATTGTATACTGCCCTTTAAACCAAGGAGCTGTGGAAAACTTGGGCCGTGTAGGTCCACATCCATGAGTCCTACCTGATGTCCTTTCCTGGCGAGTCCCACGGCAAGGTAGGCAGCAACAGTGCTTTTCCCAACACCGCCTTTTCCACTCATTACGAATAACTTGGTTTAAAGTCCTTAAGTTTTTCTTTTATCTCTTAATCCTGGACCTGCATCACGGCCTGTTTGTTCTTCATTTGTTCGTCTTGTTGCATTATGGTGTGTTCGCCTTTTTAATATCC
>JAFDHR010000317.1 GCA_019308645.1 Deltaproteobacteria bacterium | reverse complement strand
ATTTTAGAGCCAACGCAGCAGACAGTGGATGCCCTTATGAAATTGGATCTTGCCGCTGGAGTGGATGTGGAGATAAAGCTTTAGGGAAACAGAAACTATGGTCAAAGGAATTCTGGGGAAAAAGATTGGTATGATACGTGTGTTTCGGGATAACGGAGAGTCTGTCCCTGTCTCTGTGCTGGAGGTTGGCCCATGTTATATCATTCAGATTAAGAGGGTTGACAAAGAGGGATATAATGCTATTCAGATAGGCTTTCAGCCAAAAAAAGATAAACGCGTAAATAAGCCTCTGTCCGGTCACCTGAAGGCAGCAGGAAAAGGTGGATTCAGCTTTTTACGGGAAATAAAAGTAGATGATATTGATGGATTTGAACTCGGGCAGGAGATTAGTGGTGAGATATTCAATGTTGGAGATTTAGTAACTGTAAGAGGCACGAGCAAAGGGAGGGGTTTCAGCGGAGTTGTGAAAAGATGGGGATTCAGTGGAGGAGGTAAAACTCATGGCTCTCGATCCCATAAGGTTCCTGGTTCTCTTGGTGCGAGTGCAACTCCAAGCAGGGTGATGAAAGGAAAAAAACTTCCTGGCAGAATGGGTAACGAAAAAGTGACACTCAAAAATTTAAGGATATTTGATGTTGTGAAAGAGAAGAATTTAATCTTGCTTAAAGGTTCGGTTCCTGGTAGTAGAGGGAGCCTCTTAGAGGTAAAAATTAGCAACTAGTAATTTTAAATTAGGTATATGCTCAATAATTTAAGGGAGGGCATGGGTGTCTTTTTTTGTTATGCCCTTCTTAATAGGGTGCCTTGCCATGTCATTTCAAAATTGGGTAATAGCAACTTGGCCTTAGAATCATATGCTGCGTCTATATTACCCAATTTTGAAACGACAACTAATCTTAAGTTATATTTAAGGGCATAAGCAAAAAATGATACCTATGCCCTGACAAAGCAGTAAATTTCTACAGGATTTTGAGCAATTACTAAATTAGCAATTATTAAATGTGGAGCAAGGCGACAGTGGCTCTTATAGATGTACATAATGTAAAAGGTGAGAAGATTCATGAGCGGAATATAAAGGATGAAATCTTCAATGTTTCTGTCAGAGAAGATATAATTCATCAGGTGGTAAGGGGTCAATTGGCAAGCTCTCGTTCCGGAAGTGCATCGACTAAAAATAGATCTAAAGTAAAAGCGAGCAGTAAAAAACTATGGCGACAGAAAGGCACAGGTCGAGCAAGGGTAGGAGCAGCGTCTTCACCCATAAGAAGGGGTGGCGGTGTAGCCTTTGGGCCTGTACCAAGAGATTATTCATTCAAGGTTAACAAGAAGATCAGAAAGGCAGCATTAAGGATGGCCTTAGCCGATAAATTCAAGACAGGACAACTCTTTGTGGTTGATAACATTCATCTTGAAGAAATAAGCACAGGAAAATTCTTTGATGTTTTAAAGAACTTTGATTTAGACAATGCCCTCATAGTTACGGAAAAGGCGGATGAGAACCTTGAAAAATCCTCAAGAAATATTAAAAAGGTTAAACTCTTAAGGGCTGAAGGACTCAATGTATACGATATTTTACATCACGAATATCTTTTATTTGTTGAAGGAGCTTTAGGAATAGTAGAGGAGGCCCTCGCTCGGTGATGGATTTTTATCAGATAATTAAAAAACCACTTATAACAGAAAAAGCTACGAAGCAAAAAGAACAAGTGAATCAACTTACATTCGAGGTGGATAGACACGCTAACAAGATATTGGTGAGGAATGCCATTGAAAACATATTTAAGGTGAAGGTTTTAAGCGTAACTGTCATTAATGTTAAAGGAAAGAAACGCATGGTAGGAAGGAATGCAGGAAGAAAGCCAGACTGGAAAAAGGCAATTGTAAGGCTTGCACCAGGTGAAAATATCGCATTTTTTGAGGGTGTATAAACTGGAAACTTGAAACTTGAAACTCGGATAAACAATGAAAGAAGTCTATAAATTACATGTTTACATATTGGCTGAAGAGCTTTCTGATTTGATCCTAACATATCTCAATAATCAAGTTTCAAGTTTCAAGTTTCAAGTTTCAAAACGGGAGAGATATGGCGCTTAAAAAAAATAATCCAACCTCACCTGGAAGACGATTTCAGACGGTATCAAGTTTCGAAGAGATTACAACGAGTAAACCTGAAAAGAGCTTATTAAAACCAACAAAGAGATCTGGCGGCAGGAATTCTCAAGGAAGAATCACTGTAAGGCACAGGGGAGAAGGACACAAGAGGAGATATAGGATCATTGATTTTAAAAGGAAGAAAGATCATATTCCAGCCACTGTTGCTTCTATTGAATATGATCCTAATAGGTCTGCAAGGATTGCACTCCTTCACTATTTAGATGGGGAGAAGTCCTATATATTGGCACCAGATAAATTACAAGTTGGTGATAGGGTAGAATCTGGAGAGAATGTGGAGATAAAAATAGGCAACACCATACCTTTGGCAAATATTCCCATGGGTACACATATACATAATATAGAATTACATGTCGGTTACGGAGGACAACTCGCAAGAAGTGCAGGCGGGTATGCCCAATTAATGGCTAAGGAAGGAAAGTACGCACAGGTGAAGCTTCCCTCAGGCGAGGTCCGGATGATTTTATTAGGCTGCCGGGCTACCATTGGTGAAATGGGGAATTTAGATCATGAAAATATTTCCCTTGGTAAGGCAGGAAGATCAAGGTATTTAGGAAGAAGACCGCATGTAAGGGGTGTAGCTATGAACCCAGTTGATCATCCTCTTGGGGGCGGAGAAGGAAGGACGTCAGGCGGCAGACATCCAGTTACGCCCTGGGGGGTACCTACTAAGGGTTTCAGAACAAAACGTAACAAGACAAGTGATAAATTGATTATCAAAAGAAGAAAATAGGAAAGGAGAGAGGATTGCCACGTTCAGTAAAGAAGGGACCTTTTGTGGATGATAGTCTCATGGAGAAGGTAAATAGAGCCATAAAGGAAAACAGTCATCAGGTTATTAAGACATGGTCTCGGCGGTCTACTATTTTCCCAGAGTTTATAGGTTTAACCTTTGCTGTGCATAACGGGAAGAAATTTGTTCCGGTATTTATCACCGAAGATATGGTAGGCCATAAATTAGGTGAATTTTCACCAACAAGGATATTTTATGCCCATGCCGGAGGGGATAAAAAATCTCGTTTGAAAGGGAAGAAATAATACAGGTTATCCATTGCATCATGGGATATTCCACTTTTTCATATGGATGGATTAGATTAATTGCTAGAAAACAATACTGCCTATAGGGTCGAGAATTTTCGATATATTGAGTAAGATATGGAAATCAAGGCTATTGCAAAGTACATACGAGTATCTCCAAGGAAGATACGACTACTTATGAGGGAGCTAAGAGGGAAAAAGGTTGAAGAAGCATTAAACATATTAACCTTTGCTCCGCAAAAAGGGGCCCCTATTTTACGTAAGTTAGTCAATTCTGCTATTGCTAATGCGAGCCAACGTCCTGA
>JAFDHR010000316.1 GCA_019308645.1 Deltaproteobacteria bacterium | reverse complement strand
TTCACTACATGATTTCAGGGGCACTAAGGCCCAAAAGGCTGAGACCGTTTTTGATTACAATCTTTACACCTAAGGATAATAAAAGCCTCGCCTGGCTTAAATATTTATTTTTCCCCATGATCCTGTGTCTATTGTAATACCTGTGAAAGTTACCAGCAATTTCTGTTAAGTAATATGTCAGCCTGTGAGGCGCTAACTCTCTAACAATTTCCTCTATAAGGGAAGGAAATTCAGCCATTTTCCTAATCAAGGCAATTTCTTCGTCTAAAACCAATCTTTCATAGATCGGGCCAGGGTTTTCAGGAAGTGATATATTTTCACTAACTGCCTTTCTAAATATGCTGCAAATCCTTGCGTGGGCATATTGGACATAATATACTGGATTTTCACTATCCTTTCTTTTGACCAGGTCTATATCAAAATCAAGGGGGGAGGTATGGTCCTTGCTAAGAAAAACAAACCGTACTGCATCTACCCCAACATCATCTACAAGCTCTTTTAGGGTGACATATCTACCTGATCTCTTGGACATTTTCACCTCAGCTCCCGCTTCCCAAAGCTTGACCAGTTGAATAAGGAGAACATCCAGCCAGTCTTTCGGGATTCCTTCTGCCATAAGGGCTGCCTTAACCCTTGTTATATAACCATGATGATCCGCGCCCCAGATATTTATTACCCTTTTAAAGCCCCTTTCCCATTTATCAAGATGGTATGAAATATCTGTAGCAAAATAAGTAAGGTTCCCATCTTTCTTTCGTATGACCCTGTCTTTATCGTCACCAAAAGAGGAGGTTTTGATCCAAAGTGCACCATCCTTTTCAAACAGCATACCCTTTTTTTTAATTAATTTGATTGTATCTTCGATTTTGCCTGATGAGTAAAGATCACTTTCATTATACCAATAATCGAAATTTACCCTGAAATTGGCAAGGTCTTCCTTTATCTCCCCTAACATCTTATCTTTACCCATCTTAGACAATAAATCTATGGCATCATGGTCATCAAGACGCTCTAATCTTGTTTTCTGGGCGATCTCAGTGGCCAATTCCTGGATGTAGTCTCCCTGATAACCATCCGAAGGGAATGGATAAGATGGATCAGATAATTGCCTCCACCTACTATAAATGGACTCTCCCAGGGTCTTAATCTGTTGGCCTGTATCATTTATGTAAAACTCTCTGCTTACATCATACCCACAAAAGTCAAAAATCCGGCAGAGGGTATCTCCTAAAGCTGCACCGCGACCATGGCCGAGATGGAGAGGGCCAGTAGGATTAGCACTAACAAACTCTACCATTATTTTTTTCTTTTTTCCAAGGTTGTTGCGACCATAATCATCTTTTAGGGTAATAATTTGTGAGAGGAGATCATGCCATCGCTCTATTGTAACAAAGAAATTTATAAAACCAGCACCACCTATCTCGGCTTTCAAGATAAAGTGATCCGGGTCTATTAAATGCCGGATTATTATTTCAGCGATATTCCGAGGAGAGTTTTTCTGCTTTCCAGCAAGGGTCATTGCCAGATTAGTAGCGAAATGCCCATGATCTGGATTATTAGGAACCTCGATAGCAAACTCTGGTAAGGGCACCTTTCTTAGATACCCCTCCCTAAAGCAGAGATCTAAGGTATTGTTAACAATGTTAGTTAATTTCTTTTTCATACATATAACCTTCCAGTTAGTTAATTTGGGCCTACTTGAAACTCCCTGCCTGTCCCGCTCTGCGGGACGAGGCGGGCGGGGTAATTTGAAATTAGAGGAAACAAAAAATAGCCAGCAGGTAATAAAGAAAACCGGGTTTCAAGTTTCAATTTATATATTCCCGATTGTTTCTGCTCCCTAAAGAGCAAAGAACTTCGTAAGAGATTGTGTCAGCCCAGCGGGCAATATCGTCAGATGTGATCATATTTCCTTTCTCTTTACCCAGAAAGCATGCCCTGTCGCCTTTTTTTACGCCTTTAATTGCGGTTACATCTGCAACGGTCAGGTTCATACATACCCGACCTATAATCCTTGCCTTTTGACCATGGATCAGTACACTACCACTGTTATTAAGAGACCTGCTCAGGCCATTAGCATAACCTGCTGATATGATAGCTATCTTTCTTGAGCCATCTGTATAAAAGGTTCGACCATAGCTGATCGGAGTCCCATGCTCAACCGTCCTTACCTGCATAACACTGGAGCAAAATTCCATAACATGCCGTAAGGATGGGGGATTTACAAAATCTGGGCAGGGGAGCCCACCGTAAAGGATGATACCTGGCCTTACTATGTCAAAATGGGCCTTTTTATATCTCATAATTCCTGCACTATTTGCAAGGCTATTCATGGTGAGTTTAACCCCGAGTCTGCGGCTGACAGAAATGGCTTCCTTAAAATTTTTGATCTGATTTTTTGTAAACAGCGTATCCTGTTCATCTGCTGAAGAAAGATGGGAAAAGAGACCTTCAATTGTTATCCCCTTCATATCTTTAAGCTGTTTTACGAAAAGACCGGTCTCACGAAAGCCGATACCAAGTCTGCCCATACCTGTATCAATTTTTAGATACACCTTGATAGCTCTTCCGCTTCTCTTCCCCTCCTCTGATAGTATTCGAGCAGAATCTATATCATAGATGATAGGGGTGAGATTATACTCAGCCACCTTTTTTGCCTCTTGAGATGTGCCTATTCCAAGTAAAATCACAACTGGTACTTTAACTCCTGCATTTCTCAGTTTTATCGCTTCAGAAAGATAGTCCACAGCAAGTGAATCAATGTGAATTTTCTCTAATTCTCTGGCTACGGGGATTAGACCATGGCCATAGGCATCAGATTTGACGATTCCCATGATTTTGGTCTTTTTATCCACTAACTCCCTTATTGTTAAAAGATTATCCTGTAAGGCAGAAAGATCGATTGTGACGTTGTTGGATGATATATTCATGATAACCCATTAAATTAGCTGATAATAGATTTAATATCAAGAATTATAGTATTTTGGATTACGGATTTATGTTGCATATCATTTCGGTGTAAATTAAATTAATTGGAAAACTTGGTCATTCTACCGAAACTTGAACCTGCCCGCCATCGGGCAGGCGGGACCGGAAACTGGAAACTCGAAACGAATAAGCAAAGCTCACTAAGAGTGAAAAATTATGTGCTTTTTTTGGCCAGTCTTTTAGTGCGACTTTTCCTTGAGTGCCATGTGCTTCATCTGTATTTTATTCAAACGTATCATTATTCATTGTTAAAATTTTAATTTTTTACACAACCACTATCAACTATCAAGTTTCAAGTTTCAAGTTTCAAGCATCAAGTTTCCAGTTTCTAGTTTCAAAATATATAGGAATAACTATGCCTGTCTATCTCCAGGGCCAGATTGAAAGAATAACATATACCAACGATGAAAACGGTTACACTATTGCCAAGGTAAAGGTGCAGGGGCATATGGGTCTCGTGACCGTGGTTGGAACCCTGATGGCACCTACCCCAGGGGAGATTATTAAAATGTATGGCGAATGGGTTAATCACCCCAGATACGGTGAACAGTTCAAAG
>JAFDHR010000315.1 GCA_019308645.1 Deltaproteobacteria bacterium | reverse complement strand
AGCTTGATATGCTGACCTTGCTCAGAATGATCATCGAAGACAATACCGATTACGAAGTGGAGACAACAAACAACCCTTCTGAAGCGCTGAGAATGCTTACAGAAAAACCGTATGATCTGGTCATAACAGACCTGAAGATGCCTGGCCTCGACGGAATAGAACTCTTTGACGAATTAAAGGACATAAATCCTGAAATCCCAGTTATCATCCTGACGGCCTATGGCTCTCTTGAAACCGCCGAAGAGGCGACCAAAAAAGGAGTTGCTGACTTTATCACCAAACCTTTCAGGAAGGATGCTATCCTTCTGACAATCAAAAGGGTCCTGGAACTTGCCCGGGTAAAGAGGGAAAATATCGAACTCAAAAAGAAGTTAGATGAAGTCAGCCACTAACCAGTGAGATTCACGGTTCATGACCATTGGAAGATGGTACGAAACCGGAGGTTCAAGGAAAATTCTACATGTTTCGGTATAGGCAGGGCCCGTGGAGGCCCTGCCGCCCTTCGAGGCATTAAATCAGGTCAGTGCTCCAGTTTCATGCCCCATCCTTCAAACATAAACATGATGGCAAAGCCGTACCACAGGGTGTAGATGACATAAAAAACCAAGGAGAAGCTTATGACCCCAAGGCGATCGGTAATTTTTTCAGGTTTGATTTTATAATAGTTATATGAGGATTCTATCGCCTTTTTTACCACGACTGAAACAATCTTTGCCTCCTTGAACTTCTTTTGTTTCTTCAGGTCCTTCTCCATTGCCTTAAATGCCTTCCACCAGTTGAAAAGAATCTGCCTCTCGTTATAGCCATATTTGCCGGAGACCTCTTGCCCACGATTATAATACATACTATCTGCATCAGCGAGACAGTTTGCCAGTATCTTGCCGAGATCACCTTTTACCTTTAACTTGCTGCCCGACACAACTGCCAATGCCCCGCTTTTTTCGAAAAGCAGAGCGGTCTGTTGCGCCTGCTCCTTGTTGGCCATTATCAGGCTTACATCCACAGATTTGCCAATGAACTTGCGGCTTTCTGTCTTAGTTGCTGTAATGTAGTAGGCTGATCCTTTTGATATCGAGTTATAGAGGGAGTCCAGGTATTCCAATCCGTTCTTACCCTTAAAAAGGGGGGAAAATATGATAATCAGGATAACCGCAAAAGCCGAAAGCATTCCGACCCCGCCAAAAAATTCTCTCTTATGCGCAATCATGATCTTGCCTCCTCTCCCTTTAAGACTCTGATATTTGTCAGAAACGTGCCTATCACCCAGACGCCAAAGCCGCCAATCACAATAAAAAAGGCCCAAACACCAATGGCTTCCAGTATGGCTCCCGTCTGTTTTGATATTGGAATGATATCCATTGCCCCCAACTTGGCAGGGAGGGCAAAAATACGGTTTACGAAACCGGCAAGGACTGCCATGGCGTAAAATCCGCGGATCGTGATGCCCTTTACGACCTTTGTAACCATTGCACCGACCTGGATACCGAGTAGCGATCCCAGGAGCATTCCCATGGCCAACGTATAGAAAATAAACCCGTAGATGGCATACTGGCTTACAGCGGCATAACCGGCTGTGAAGATGATCTGGAAGATGTCAGTTCCAACCGTGGTCATGGATGAGACGCCCAGGACGTAGACAAATATTGGAAAGGTCAGAAAGCCGCCGCCAACCCCCATGATTCCGGCTGACATCCCGACCAGTGCGCCGCTGAGAACCAAAAACAACCACGAGATACGTCGCCCGGTTGGGACAAGGTCATAATCAAATTTCACCATTGGGGGGAGCTTTATGGATTGAAGCTTCCTGGGGAGATTTCCCATCTCGGCCCCTTCTACTTTACCCCCGTGTGCAGATCCTCCTCCGTGAGGAGGTTCGGCCTTTGGAGCCTTTCTCGCCTTGAGAAAGTCCCTCATGGCATAGGCACCTAAGAAGCCTAACATAAGGGAGTAGATGGTTGTGATAAAGGCGTCACTGAGCACCGGGTTGATCTCGTAAAGAACCCGGTTAATAAGGCCACCCACTGTTGCACCTATGATGGCGCCGATCAAGAAAACGGCAGCCAGTGGCACGGAGACATTTCCCAGCTTCCTGTGGATCACGCTTCCCATAATAGCCTTGGCAAAAATGTGGAACAGATCCGTCCCAACAGCCAATATACCCTTGATACCTGCACTCATCAGGGCTGGAGCGATAACAAAACCGCCACCTGCGCCGATGCAACCCGTTATCAGACCGGCGCCGAGCCCGATGAGGATGGATACAACAAAAATGCTTGGAGTATAAAATGCCGGGCTGTATGCTTTCTTGCCTCCAAGCAACTCCGGCAAGGCCCCACCGATCTGATCGGCAAAAGCGATGCCCCCGATTATGATGGGCGCGATCAACAGCCCAAGTATCATGAGTCTTTTGCGGTCACGAAGTATGGTGTTTGAGTTGTCAACTTCCCACATGGCAAGGGCCTTTGCCCCAACCATCATAAATTGGCCCCACTGTTTAAAGAAATTCATGGCAATATTTCTCCTTTTTCGAATTGATGCCTATGTACAATGTCCGAAAACACGCCATCCCAAGACAGGCCAAGCAATCTCATGGAGGCTAAGCTCCTCTATTTGGATTGCTTGGCCGTCCACTTTCGGCGAACTCCTTACAATAACAACGCGTCAGAACTTTTACTGGTTCATCCGAAGTGATTCATTAAACATGTATGCGGTTGACTACATGTGAAAAGAAATTTCCCTGTATCTGCTATTTCTATTGATCCCCCCCTTCTATAGTTTCATTGATCATGATTTTCCGGCCATGAACAACGATGCTCCGCTTTACTATTGATTTTGGAGCATTATCTAATCCGATTCTCTTTAACGCATCTTCGAGCCTGATTATGCCCAAGACTTTATTCCCGCGAGCCACGGCAATTTGCCTTAGGTCATTTTTCAGCATCGTTTCAATGGCATCCGTTATCCTGTCGTCTGGGGAAACTGACGGCTTGTGCTTAATCCCGGTGCGTACCGGTGCGATAATTTCCTGAACGAGAAGTTTTGTCATTCTGATAGTTTTGAGCCTGTTTACTTCACTATAAGGCACTCAGCAAGATATGTACCGGAATGAGATTCGGAAGGTGACGGTTCGTAACCTATGGAAGTAATTACTGATAAAGCGTCTGGAGGTTCCACACGAAAATCAAAGAGAAAAGTTTAGTAAAGTCTAAGATACACCAGATGCGGGGCAAAACAGGTGATGCTCGCAGGAAACTCCGTAATCTCGAGGAGTTGGCTGGTGAAACAATCAGGTTACAGCAAGATTACGGTCAGTGCTATTTTCTTTGTATCATTTTAGCCTTTTGAAAATATTATCGCATACGGGCAATCCGGTATAGGCTGTCTCACTGTCTGAGAGCGTTAGCGAGCGTTAAGAAAGAACGGTTAAGCAACAAACCTATGCTGTAGCCTAACTGATGTTGGCAACCAGTTCATGTTATTGTACCGTCCAGGCGCTGTTCTTTCTTTACGCTCGGTTATGCTCGAGTTTGAGGCGGTCTATAACGGATTGCCCGTATG
>JAFDHR010000314.1 GCA_019308645.1 Deltaproteobacteria bacterium | reverse complement strand
CCTGGAAGGCGCGGGAATTCGACATGCCCACCAGATTCATTGAACTGGCCGGAGAAATTAACACTAATATGCCATACTACGTCTTACAGAAGACAGTGGATGCTCTGAATTCGCATGGAAAGAGCGTCAAAGGCGCTAACGTCCTCATCCTCGGCGTGGCCTATAAAAAAGATATCGACGACATGCGCGAGACACCAGCCTTGAAGCTGATCGAACTCTTGCAGGACAAAGAAGCGCAGGTTGACTATTACGATCCCTATATTCCTGTACTGCCGTTCACCCGCAAGTACCAATACGAGATGAATTCCATAGATCTCAATGCCAGTACTGTGAAAAATTACGACTGTGTCATCGTCGTCACCGATCATACCAACGTCGATTATGAGCTTGTGAAAAACAATGCCGCTCTCATCATCGATACCAGAAACGTCTATAACCTAAACGGACGAATGGGCGATGGCAATATTGTAAAAGCTTGACGGGATGTGACATTTCATATAAAAGTTTCTGAGGCAAAATCATCAAGAGTTTATTAGACAGTGTGAAGGGGTAATAGGAATTAGAAATTAGGAATGAGGAATTAGGAATGAGAAAAGAGGATTTGAGTTATCATCAGAATCTCATAAAATGCCAACTTGTTCACTTTTTCCTCTTTCCTATTTCCTATTTTCTATTTTCTATTTTCTATTTTCTATTTTCTATTTTCTATTTCCTGTTTCGTATTTCCTCATTCCTACTTTCTACTTTCTAATTCCTATTTTCTAATTCCCAATTCCTTTTTCTATTAAGTTCAGGACAGCTCATGCCCACATACCTCATCACCGGTGGCGGTGGATTTATCGGCTCAAACATTGTAGAAGAACTCGTTAAGCGTGGTGAAAAAGTCCGTGTGCTGGATAATTTCTCGACCGGTAAACGAGAAAATCTCTTGCCTTTTTTAAACACCATCGAACTCGTCGAAGGAGATGTTCGCAGCTACCACATTGTCCGAGAAGCCGTTGAGGGCGTTGATTTTATCTTGCATCAGGCAGCGCTTCCCTCTGTGCCGCGATCCATAAAAGACCCGCTCACGACCAATGAAGTCAATGTCGTGGGAACACTCAATATTCTGAACGCTGCTAAGGATGAAGGCGTTAAACGCATCGTCTTTGCCTCGTCCTCATCCATCTACGGGGACCTGGAAACCATGCCCAAGACCGAGGATATGCTGCCAAAGCCTCTTTCTCCTTATGCTGTTTCCAAACTGGCTGGCGAAAAATATTGTCAGGTCTTTACCCGTTTGTACGGCCTGGAAACAGTTGCCTTACGTTACTTTAACGTTTTTGGTCCTCGCCAGGACCCTACATCCCAATATTCGGCTGTCATTCCCAAATTCATACACGCCATTCGCAACGGCCAATCGCCGACCATTTTTGGCGATGGTGAACAGTCCCGCGATTTCACCTTTGTTGAGAACGTCGTTCAGGCAAATCTACTGGCCTGCGAAGAAGGGCACGAAGATATCTCGGGCGAAGTCTTTAATATTGCCTGCGGAAAACGTATCACCATTAACACGCTCGTCAATTCCATCAACGAAATTCTTGGCACCGACGTCAAGCCCGTCTATGCTGACGCCCGTCCCGGCGATGTCAAGCACTCCCTGGCCAATATCGGCAAAGCGCAGCAGTTTTTGGGCTACAAAGTCAAAGTTGATTTTTATGAAGGACTGGAAAAGGTTATAGGGAATAGGAAGAAGGAAAAGGAAATAGGAAATAGGAAATAGTAAAGAGGAAACAGTAAAAAAGTGATTCGTGATTCGAAATCCTTAACCTTTACACCTCTTTTGCATAATATAATTCCTGACCTATTGTCAATAGTCAACGTTCAACAGTCAATAGTCAATTGACAACAAAAAAATATCCAGAATCAAGTATCCAGTACCATCTGGCATCCAATCCAATTCCGCGATCTACGATCCATAATCCGAAACCCGAAACCCTAAACCCTAAACTTTTACATTTTTACACCTTCAAACCTTTACACCTTTATACTTTTATTATACCTGTTGTCAACTGTCAACATTCAACTTTCAATTGTCAATTATCAAGTGCCAGAACCCAGCACCCATCTGGCATCTAAACCAACTTCCAACATCCAATCAGAGTAAAACAATAAGCAGGTTTTAATATGATAAAGATTGGTAAGAAATTCAGATCTTTTAATGAACAAGAAAGAGAAGACGAACAGTACTGGCGAACTGTTTCAGGCAATAGAAAATTGGAAATATTAGAAATAATTAGAGCACAGTATTGGGCTGTTAAAAATGAAACTCCCGGAAGATTTCAAAGAATTTATCGAATTATTAAACAAGCATAATGTTCGCTATCTAATAATCGGGGGGTATGCTATTTCATTTTATAGTCGCCCGAAATTTACAAATGACATGGATATATGGGTAGACCCTACTACAGAAAATGCAAAAAAAGTGTTGCAAGTTTTGCAGGATTTTGGATTTGGCTCCCTCGATATTACTATTGCTGATCTAACAAATCCTGATACTGTCATTCAATTGGGTTATGAACCATTGCGCATTGACATTCTAACAAGTATCTCCGGCATTAATTTTCGAGAGGCTTTTCAGGAAAGACAGAAAGGAAAATATTTTGGTGTGGACGTTTATTTGATATCTTTGCCTCATTTAAGAAAGAACAAAAGGGCCAGCGGAAGAGAAAAGGATATTGAAGATTTGAAATGGCTGGATAAATATTCGGGATAATTTGTTTTAACTGACATCTGGTATCTGATCTCAGTTCGTGATCCGAAATCCTTATCTCCTTATATCTTATTACTTTTACACCTTTACACCTTTATACCTGTTGTCAACTGTCAACGTTCAACTTTCAATTGTCAATTATCAATGCCAGCACCCAGTATCAAGCATCGGTTGTCATCTGGCATCTGATTATCCAACAAACAATATCCAGCGCCCAGTCTCCAGCACCCAGACACCGCCATCTGGCATCCAATCCAATTCCGCGATCCGCGATCCGAAATCCCTAATTCCTCATTCCTCATTCCTATTTTCTAATTCCTAATGGTACCCAATGAAAAACTGGTATCGTGAATTAAAGAATCGTTACAGTTCATTTGACAAACACCTGCAGATTTTGAACGTTGTAAGTGATTTACAAAAAGCTAAAAATTTATACAATATCAATGAGCAGAGCTCGATCAATCATTGTTACCGCGCTATCATTTTGCTGGACTATATCATTGCCGACGACAGATGGAAGACGAAGCTAAAAGAGCTCCTGAGACTACGCGAAGCAATCGGTTCGCATATCGTCAATACATCACCTTTTGCCACATTTGATCAACTTATAGCAGCCACTCTCCAGCTCGATTGCAAAGCCTATAAAATAGTGAGAGACATTGAATAGAATTGTGGAAACAGGAAAAAGTAAATAGAAAATAGGGAATAGGAAATAGTAAAGAGGAAACAGTAAAAAGTGATCCGCAATCCAAAATCCGAAATCTTAATTCCTCATTCCCAATTCCTATTTGGTAATTGGTATTTAGTTATT
>JAFDHR010000313.1 GCA_019308645.1 Deltaproteobacteria bacterium | reverse complement strand
TTTGACATAAATTCTTTTCACCTTTTTTTGATTTTGTTCGGTAGATTTTGACGCGGTAAAATTTAAAAAGATTTTGAAATCGAAAAATTGGAACTAACGTGAGATCAGTTATAATTCGTAAATCGGGGGCTGGAAGCTGGATGTCTTTTCTATATCTGAGCGCTTTTTGGGATGGGAATTAACTTTGGCATACAACTTAAAAGTCCACTTGAAGCGGTCTATACGAGGTATTTTAGAGAGATCTTGGGAACGGAATAATAAGATAAGGAACCATAAAAATTAAACCACTTTTGCCGGAGTCAACCGTTTTCAGTTTTCAAATATCGAAAATTATTTCAGGATTTTTTAATAATTCATCTATTCTTGTTTCAACCTCATTAGAAAGTGGAACAACCTCACGACGTATAAGATCTAAAGACTCTTTCCATCTTTTAACCTCTATCAGAACTTCATTTAAGTGTCGGCTTCCTACAAAAGCTCTGACCAATTCGAATGTTTTTTTATCAGGTTTTTTACCACCCCAAACAGTTGCGTGGTTGACAGTTTCAACACCGGTTTCGTCAGTTGAGTAGATTTTACCGGTTGATCTTTGTAACATCAAATTTCGACGTGCGGTATCTCCAATTCCAAAAACCCATCGAAAGCAATAATTGATCATAACCTCGGTCAAAACACCTCGATTCTCATTGTTGATCTCTGTCAGGTGCCTGAAAGGATCGGGTATGACATCATTGGAGCCATACTTTAATATCTCAAAAACTTTAGCTTCTAATTTAGTCTCCTTATTAATTACATTATTCAGATCAGCTTTCCCTAACTCTTCACATTCAAGGAAGACCAAATGTGCGCCATAATCTTTTATTTCACATTGGATTGGATGCAGATATTTTGATGCTAACCTTCGCTTAACCTCATTGCATATTACATGGCCCTGTGCGCACTGGGCACCTTTAAATGGCCCCTTCATAAATTTTCGACTTCCATCATTAAATTCCACGACGAAAGCATAAGGCCTGTTCGCAGAGGTCCTCGCCTGTGTCAGGACTGCTTGCTTATAAGCAAACGGAAGCTGAACTATAAATTCTTTCACTTTTTTGTGATTCTTTAAATTTTTCATGTTTCTTTTTAATGGCCTCAATAATCTTAGCCGCCTTGCCAAGTCCTTTCTGGTTTGCATGAATATACGCGGATCTACCGGCCTTTTCCCAATCATTTGGAAACCTCTCGTTTTTTACAGTCGCCGCTACGTTAAAAAAATGCTCAAAACCGCGACCTTTTCTTTTTCCAACACCAGTATGCATATCATATGCACGATCGGGAATGTTCGCTTTCGTTACCGGAACAGAAAGGTGTTGGGATATAGCACCATTATATTCCCCATATTTATAGTTCAAGTCACGACACAACAACACAATGCTTCCCGTTAACATTAATCTTTCATAATTTCTTTTATACTCCTGAACCCATTTCTCAATTAAATCTTTATTTCGCATTCCACTCAGCCTCTGAATCATTGTCAATATTTGATCCGCGGAATTAGATAAAATATCAACAAGATATGCGTAATATGTTGCCTGTTGTTCATCCCCCTTTTTCAAGGCCGCGACAAATTGGCTTAAATATTCTGACAAATCTTTGCTGAAATCTTCATGTTGATAAATATCATACAGGGTTGCAAAGTTTAACTGCGGTAGAAGCCTGCTCTTGTAACTGGTTGCTGCAGCAATCACGGCCCGATCAACAATCTCACAGAGGCTCGGAAATTTAACAGCGTCTCTTTTTTTAATCTTGTATTGTTTTATCAATTTTTCAAAACTATCCGAACATTGTCTTTCATATATAACAAGGGAAGGGTCCGCCAGGCCAACATCTTCGGCCGCAATTAAAATCAATCTGTTAAAAACTGCACCGGGCATACCCATATCCATAAGCTGTTGGGCAAAATACCGGGACGCGTTAACCTCGCACCACCTAATGGATTTTTGGAAAGCGCTCAAAAGTAAATAAAATTTATTCATATTAAACATTTTAATTTCCTCCTCTTAACTAACTGAAAATGATCATCATTAATAACCCTACACAACGTATATCGGTCAAAACCTTTAAAACCTGAACTGTTCCGTCACATCATGATAATTAGAGATGGAAACTGGGACCAAAATTTTATGATCCCAGTTTCTTTTGTCAGCATTTCACTCATTCAGTTTAGGCCAGATGTTCAGCTTCCTGAAATTGTTCTTTATTCTCACTTTTGACATCACTCAATGAATCTGTGATAATATCTATAAAATTTCCAAAGTTTTTTAATATCTCTTTGGCCAGGCGTTTTTTCTCCGATACCGAGGCATTCACCAAACTATAGACCGGAGTTGTCCACACTTTAATAATCAACTTCGGCAATTTTCCGGGTTCCATAATAAAGGTCATTTCTGCATCAGGGTAAAGCATTTGAAGTTCATGTCTTCTGCTATTCCAAATCGGCTCTAAATATGCTGATTCATCATTTACTTCTATTGCTTCAAAAAATAATCCCTGGTCTGTCCACTTCACATACAATTCCGCTCCATCCGGCCCATACACGTGCCCAAATTTTCTTGGTTCGTGTAGTGGCCCAGTAAAAGTTTTCCATGGACAATAAACATCTTCGAACTGCTGCCAATAATATACCGCCCAGAATTCTTCCTCCTTCAACTTCGCTTCCGAAGGCAGATCTAATAGTTTATAATTCTGACTTTCAGGCGGTCTCGCCGTTACCTCGTATATAAACTGGTTTTTATCAGAATCATTTTTTACCCTGCCCAGAAAAATATTGGTCCCGTATGTATTAAGATTTTCAACTAAGTTTTTGATAGCATCATCATTCTCACCACCATATGTATCAAGTTCAGCAAGCCCTTCTGTATATATGATTATACGTTTATCGCAGTTTGAATCCCTTTTATAAACAGTTTCGTAAACCTGTTCTGTCGCCGGATACCCAATCACAGCGTCGATAATGATCCTTTCTATTTCATCTGTGATTTTGCTTCTAACCTCAACTATTAAACCGACGTGCTCATTGTTACAGTCATACGTCTCGATTATCTCGACATTTTGAATATCTTCAAAACCAAGACTTTCAAAAAGTTCTGTTAAGGCGCTTTCATTTAATAATTCTTCGATAATGCTTGTTCGATTTGAATTGATTGCTGTGGTTTTATTCATTTTAAAAATCCTCCTCTACACTTTGGTTTATTTTTTCTTCCACGATTTCCCTGATATACTGGGAAAGTGGAATTTCTTTGGCGTCTGTTATCTCGACCACCTTATTGTAGGTTTCTTCGGTAAACAGAACGCCGATATGCTTTGTGTATTTTTTCTTTCTCATAGTCTTATTCCTCCTTGGATATGATTTTTATTTAATTTATATTTTGTTCTAAAGCACACGACCGATCGGAAAAATTTTGGAAAACTGCAGTGAATACCGGGGACTCGAATGGAAATCGCGGAAACTGCTTTTAGGGTAGGATTGGAATCAACACGATAACTCAAAAGTCTACTTAAACCGATCTGAACGCCGCATCTGAGAGAGATC
>JAFDHR010000312.1 GCA_019308645.1 Deltaproteobacteria bacterium | reverse complement strand
GCTATCCAGGTATTTTGGAAACAGCGCTCAGTTTTGGATGAACCTTCAAGCCAGATACGAACTGGCAGTCGCTGAACACGAGATGGGTCCAAAAATCAATTCCGAGGTGCAACAAGCAGCTTGATCGCGGCCAGGTAGAAATACCATCAGCAGCCCATCAGCTTATTAGCTCAACCCCTGCATCATTCTTATTAATCGGCGCTAATCCCTGCCCAGCCTGCCCCGCCGTGCCCGGTTGAATTCCGCGTAGCGGACCTCCTACGGAGGATTCAACTGGGGTGAAACCTATCTTGGTTTTCGGTTTAACTGGGGCGCCTTTCTCAAAGAGTAATATGTACCTCTTAAGATATCCGTAAAGTAATGCAGTTTCGTAGCTACGTCCCTCATTCTCAATCCCAATAAGCCTTGTCATGAGGTTCAAGTAACACAAATTTAAGAGTTTTATCATGAGTATCCTTGCAATCAAAGCAGCATACAATCAGATCATCACCTTTTTTCCTGCACACTTCGCAATATAAATAAATGATGATAAAATTCTTTTTCACAGGAGAAGAATAAAAACCCTGCCATTTTCCTTTTAGAGGTTCTCCAGTCAGCTGATGTTCAATGATCATATCAACTTTGTTCTGTACCGCCTCTTTTATTGAAGAATGCTTTTTGAGCGATTTCAAGAAGGCGGTTTCGAATTTAACCTCCATTACTCTCCGAAGACCTCATCATATGAGTGCCAGGTGGCAGTCCCTTTACTGAGTTTGACCTGTACTTCTTCCATCGACTCTTGAAAAGCCGGATGGGCAAAAATCTTTTCCATATCTTGCCCTTCCACTCGCCTTTTTAAGGTCAGAAGATATTGTGTCATAATTTCTGCAACAGTAAGGCGGTTTTCAGCGGCAAAAACCTTGGCAAAATCGATAAGATCTTTATCCAGGCTGATATTCAAACGAGATTTAGGCATTGGGCACCCTCCTTTTCAACTAATTTTTCATCCCATTATACACACATCGGGAACACTTGTCAATTCGTCATTCCCACGCAGAGTGTGGAAATAAGTAAGATTTTTACCCAAAACAACCTTGCGCTGATATCGGTAAAGGATAAGGATTGGCCGCACATCTTACACTGGAATTTACCGAAAACAGCCCGCCACACTGACGGCGGGCAGGCCTTGAGCGAAAATAGGTACCTCACCTCAATAAGTTCATTTCTTAAGGATGTCCCCTATTCTCTCTGTGTTTTTAAAATATTATAGACTGTTTTGGGCGAAATATGCAGACGCTCTGCTATTTCGGATCGCTTGAATCCCCTGGCAATCAGTTGTTCGATGAGGAACCGTATCGCTTGGCGCGAGTCCGGTTTCCGCTTACCATACTGAGCCATGGCCTCATCTATTTGCCCCTCCAGCGCTTCCATATTCAATATCTCTTTTCCGTCGATTGTGGCCACGGTTTTGGCAGTTGCTATTTTACTGAAAAATTTAGGAAACGCCGAGATGAGTTTCTCTTTGAAATGCTCCAGCCCACCTTCTTGTGCTTTGGCGTAGTCAACAGGCAGCTCCCGACCCTTTTCCAGTAGCTTCCGGTATCTATCTCTGGCACCCTGAAGATCATCGGCGAGCATTTGTAAGATGAAGCCGGCGTTCACGAAAGAGATTTCTTCCGGTTCATCAATAAACAATCGGGCCGATGACCATCGGTAATCCCTGGAATCTGACACGATATCCGCCTTTACCGGATTTAAGTGAATATATACCGAAGCAGCGATCAGGTATGCTTCCTCTAGACATACGGCCTGCCGATAGGGTCCCCCGAACAAATGCCCCCGCCTTTCATATTTCCGGTTGAATCTCATAGCATACCTGGAAAAAAGATCGCGCATGGCGTTCTGGAGGTTTTCCTGGTTGGGCCGCAACAGTAGGTGGACATGGTTTCTCATGAGACAAAAGGAATAGATTTCGTAATCGTATTTCTGCGCCGATTCCTTGAGAAATCCCAGCATGCACAGAAAGTCGTCGTCTTCGAGAAAGCATGGATCTTTGCCGGCGGCGCGTTGGGTAATATGGGAAACGAGGCTGCCTTGTGTCAGCTTGTTTCGCGCACGAAAAAACCGATTCACCTTGTACTCGGCAACCAAATTGATCGGATCCAACAGCGGCTCCTATGGGAAAAAGAAAGCGCCCGGTTCAAAACCATTGATCAACGAAACCGAAAAGCTTTGATCTACCTTACCGATTTCAGGTTTGACGTGAAATCGGTAAGACAAAAGAGGAATGCTAATATCTGAACAATCCTAATCCAAAAGTTTTCTGTGGTGGTACTGCTGCGGAGGCTAGTCAATGCCATGTCTGGTGCAGGTTTCAGGCGCGACCCCGAAAGGTGATGGTATCCACGATGGTTTTAAGGAGGATTACCATATCAAGCCAGCCATCCTTCAACAGCGCTCAGGAGGCTTCGCACTGCCGGGCTTCACTTCGTGACGCATACTGTAGAAAGGTATCTCCTTTAGCAGCTCCTGCTCGAACTCAGGCCGTTCTGGCTGGGGTCCAACAGCACTCATCTCGCATGTAAGCATGTTGACCACATGAAGAAATTTACCGAAACATTTACCGAAAAGTGGTTTGACCGGAAATCGGTAAAAGTGCACCTCTCGTGGCAATAGGAAAAAGTGTTTTAGCTCGCTGTTATTGCCACAGCAGCGTGGAAGTCGTAATGATTCACTTGATGAGTAATTACCGATTTTAGGTTTGACCTGAAATCGGTAAAGAGAATCGTTCTACTGCTTTTTCAAGATATTCAAGGAATTTTTTCCTGTCCCGGCTAATATGAAATATATCCTCACCGGCATTCCCCCGATTAATCACATGATAATGTGCGCCAGGATACTCCACACGCAATGGCCTTGCCATATATACCTATACCGCCAATTTATTGAGTTTATTGCATAATTTTTGTCACTTCTTATAGAAAAGCTAATTTGATAAGGCAACAGTTAATATTTAAGATGGGTCCCCGTTGTTTTCCCTGAAATTCCGCTTTGCGGACGTACTAAGGACAATTTCACTCTGGTGAATTCATTCCTCTGATTTTATACTTGACTTATCATGCATTCATGCTATCTTAAATTGGAATATTAATTTTAGGAGAGCTTATGAACACTATAAAAACAGTCGGTAGTAGCGGGCAGATCTCCTTAGGCAAAAAATACGCAGGTCACACTGTAATGTTGGATGAAATCGACACAGGCGTTTGGATTGTCAAGCTGGGTCGATTCATTCCCGATAATGAAAAGTGGCTTCACAGGCCAGATGTCCAAGCCGAACTCAACGAAGCAATTGCCTGGGCAGAGAAAAATCCGCCCGAGAATACAAATTTTGACGAATTAGAAGCCCGGATCAAACGATGAACCAGAAAAGCCACCAGCCCGTGCGTTTGGTCCAAAAACAATCAGCATAACATCCTCAATAGTCTGCAGAAATTGGCAAACATGACATGGCAACAAGTATATGCTGACTATGGACTAAAATGGGAGGCAATATTATCTAAGAAAGGTCCGGGTGGCAAAAAGCTTTACAGTTTGCGAATCGGTAAAGGATTTCGGGGAGTAGCGTATCGTGACGGATTATGGCTGCGTCTGTTGTCGTTACATCCTGATCATGATTCCGCTTATCAGTAAACAACACTGCCCTCCGACCTTCGACCCTTCCCGTTTCTCACTCTCTGATCTTCTAATCTTCTATTCCCTTGCCCCTTTGCCGTCCCTTTCCTTTTTTCATTCTACGTTCGATGTTGGATGTTCTATGTTCGACTTCGATGTTGGATGTTCTATGTTCGACGTTCATCTTTTTCTTTCACCTTTGTTCTCTGTTCTCCGGTCATCGGCTCCTCGCCCCTTTCAAAACGATATTATAAACAGCCTTCCAGAAATAACCCCACTGCGTCCTCACCGGATGCGTTAGATACGCCTGAATATATCTTTTTTCCGATTCACAGATCTCATCAAAGGTCTTCGGCATATCTGCATAAAAAGGTGGCACAAGCCCTGGCTTCACCGATTTCCTCAATTTCTGAAGGTCTCGGGGATACAGGTCAAAATACTGATAGCTAAGGGGCCTGACCCCTACCAGGTTGAGCTCCCCTCTTATCCAGTTATAAAGCATGGGGAGTTCATCCAGCCAGGTCCTTCTCATAAACCTACCTAACGTGGTCGTAAATATAATCCTGAAGATATTCGGAATACGGATGCATCGTCCTGAATTTGTATGCGTGAATAATACCGCCATTTGCCCCCAGCCGACTAAGTTTAACCAGGGGGCCGTATGACGGGTTTTTACTGATGGAAGAAGTCTTCTTCTTTTGCGCTATGAAATACAGATCATCTCCAATCTCTTTTTCGGCCAATATCGTAAAACCGCAAAAACATAAGCGACCCAGTGTCTCCGCTCGGGAAATCGCCCTGTTTTTACCCTTTGTAATAGAAAAATATACCTTCTTTGTGACAGGAAGCTTGGGGAATACTCGTCTGAAAATAAAATGAATAAAAGAAAAGGGGAAATGTGAGGTTTTTTTGTCATGAGTGTTGGTCTAGAACTACTTAGGTTGTCAGGTTCACGGCTTCCCGATGAAATCGGAAGTGCTTGACTTGCGTTCTTCATGCCCGCCTGTCCTGATATAATCGGGGCGGGTAGGCCTATCCTTTGTGTCTTGGTGTTTTAGTGGCTATCTGAGTAGTTACGACTTTTGTAAAATGGCTGGATGATAAAGGGAGAGTAGAGGTAATCCCTTTATCAACCCAGCGCAATTACAGGTACTGAAATAATTTCCCGGGGAACTAACTTATCTTCCTTACGCATCATTTCTCCTATTATTTCAGCCCATTTCCCTGGGATATATTGCTCACCACATTGACGGCATTGGCTTAAGGGAATATCTTTAAAAATTATTAGGCTACCATCTTTCTTTGTCATTCTAACAGATCCCTTTGTTTGAATGACCTCGCCCCCACACTCAAAACACTTCATTTAGATACCCTCCTCGTCTTTGGGTTAATCCATTCTGCCGGATCCGGTTCATATACCGTAATTATCCATAGTATATCATAGGCCATCCCACATAGCACATGAATATCTCTGCCAACTAGAGTTTTTCCATAAACAAGGCAACTGTGCCCTCTCTTATCTTCGGGGTAACCCTCTATGATCTCTCCGTTCAAAAGCGCCTCTTTGACCTCAAGCGGATCAATTCCTCAAATAGAAGCCCTCTCCACTGCATGGAGTTTGAGCTGATAATTTTCTTTTTCTACCTGTTCCTTGATCTATTGCATCTTCATTGATTTATTATCCGAACCTTAATGTCTCTTTCCGCCTTTAGCCTGTTGGAACGAAGTGGAAATCCCGTTAACGGGGTCGGAGCGAAGCGGAGATCCCGCTATCGGGGCCCCATTAAATCCGATTTTGCTTTTATTTAACCGGGGTGAAACCTCTAGGTCTTTTATGTTTAACTGGGGCGCATTTCATCGGGGTTTACCCCGTGAAATTGACGTTAGTCACAGCGAAGCGTATTTCACCGGGGCCTCCCTCCCGAAGGAAGTCGAACCCCAGTCCTTCGAGATATCACCAAAACAACCACAACAAACCCGAATACCCCCA
>JAFDHR010000311.1 GCA_019308645.1 Deltaproteobacteria bacterium | reverse complement strand
GCAACTTGGCCTTAGAATCATATGCTCCGTCTATATTACCCAATTTTGAAACGACAACTAAGCTTAAGTTATATTTAAGGGCATAAGCAAAAAAAGATACCCATGCCCTAAAAAGCAGTAAATTTCCACAGGATTTTGAGCAATTACAGAAAGTAATTAAATTTAGGAAGATAAAATGCCCAAGAGAGGAAAAAAGTATATCGAGGTCAATAAAAAAGTAGATAGGTTGAAAAAATATACCTTCAAAGAGGCTATTGAATTGGCAATAGATAGTTCATATGTGAAATTTGATGCCTCGGTAGACATATCTGTCCGATTAGGTGTCGATCCACGCCATGCCGATCAGATGGTAAGAGGTACAGTTTCTCTTCCTCATGGCATCGGAAAGTCAACGAGGGTAGTCGTTTTTGCGAAGGGAGAAAATGAAAAAGAGGCAGCAGAAGCTGGTGCTGATTTTGTTGGGGCTGAGGATCTCTCAGAGAAGATCCAACAGGGTTGGCTTGAATTTGATAAGGCTGTTGCTACTCCAGATATGATGGGCATAGCAGGTAAATTAGGTCGTATTTTAGGTCCAAGAGGTATGATGCCCAATGCAAAACTCGGTACTGTAACCTTTGATGTAGCCAAGGCCGTCACAGAATTAAAGGCAGGAAAAATTGAGTTTAAGGTGGATAAAACAGGAATAATACATGCCTCTATAGGGAGGGTATCTTTCGGGACAGATAAGCTCCTACAGAATACCGCCTTTTTTCTTGATACTATCTTACGGTTAAAACCACCATCCAGCAAGGGAACCTATCTGAAAAGCATAATTATATCAACAAGCATGGGGCCAGGTATTAAATTAGATACAACTAACATTCGAGATCTTGTCAGGTAACAGCCAGTTAGAAAAGTAAATGTTTTGTCCCCCAAAACTTTTTTTCCTACGATAAACCCAATGAGTAAAGGAGAGAGGAGGCGATGTAATCTTTGGACAGAAATGAAAAGAAAAAAATTGTAGACGACTTACATCAAAGGCTTGGAAAGGCCTACGGAACCTTTCTGGTTGATTACCAGGGCTTAAACGTTGATGAGCTTACAAAACTGAGACATAAGTTAAGAGAAGAAGATATTGAATTTCAAGTTGTAAAGAATAGGCTGTTATTAATCGCATCTCAAGGCACAGAGGCAGATGTTTTAAAAGATTTTTTCGTCGGTCCTTGTGCTTTAGCCATAACGTATCATGATGGAGTGACACCTGCCAAGGTTTTAACAAAATTTATGCAAGAGTATAAAACATTAGAGATAAAGATTGGTCAAATAAAGGGTAAAGTTATTGAATTTTCTGCCATTAAAAGATTGGCTCAGCTTCCTTCAAGAGAGGTTCTCCTTTCAAAGCTTCTTTTTTCTCTTTCTGGCGTACACACTTCTTTTGTTCGATTATTATCTGAGATGCCTCAAAGATTAGTTAATGTTTTAGAAGCCCTAAAAAGACAAAAGGTATAAAGATTAAATAGATTGGTTTGAATTGTTCCAAAATTGGTCTATTTAGTGAAGCAAGTGAGATAATTTTAACAAAGAGGAGATTAGGTAGATATGGCAACCAAGATAAGCAAAGATGATGTAATTGAGTTTATTTCCAGTATGACCGTCTTAGAACTCTCCGAATTAGTAAAAGAGCTTGAAGAAAAGTTCGGTGTTTCAGCTGCTGCCCCGGTAGCAGTATCAGCTGCTACTGCCCTTGAAAAAGATGAAAAGGTAGAGGAAGCAGAAAAAACAGAGTTTGATGTGGTGCTGACAGGAATAGGTGATAAAAAGATTCAGGTGATTAAGGTTGTTCGGTCTGTCACAAATTTAGGATTAAAAGAGGCCAAGGAGTTGGTTGATGGAGCTCCCAATAAGGTAAAAGAGGGTGTTTCAAAAGAAGATGCAGAGAATATCAAGAAACAGCTTGAAGAAGCTGGGGCTATTGTAGATATAAAATAGACCTTAACCATGACAATTTTCTTTTGTTATGGACATTCCATTTTTGATATCCAGCTATAAAGTAATATTTATCCTGGTAGAAAAAGAATCTGGTCATCTCTAGTTGGTTGAACAAATCAATATGGTTGAGCAGGTTTTAATGCCTGGTGTAATTTTTTTAAAAAGAAATAAAAGGAGATCGTAGTGTGAACAAGGAAGATAGTGTAAGTTTTTATCCAAGGAAAAGCTTTGGGAGAATAAAAACTGTTCTTGATATACCCGATCTTATAGATGTGCAAAGAGATTCCTATGAACGTTTTTTGCAACAGAATGTTCTATCTGAAAAGCGCAAAGATATTGGACTTCAAGGGGCATTCAAGAATGTGTTTCCAATTCAAGATTTGAATAAGACATGTTCCTTGGAATTTGTGAGATATTTTTTTGAAGGTATAAAATACAATGAGGAGGAATGCCTCAAAAAGGGAATGACCTATGAAGCACCGGCTAAGATAGTTGTTCAACTGTTGGTATTTGATTTTGATGAAATTACTGGCAGCAAAAATATTCGGGATATTAAGGAACAGGAGATCTATTTTGGTGCCTTACCAATGATGACTGAGAGAGGAACCTTTATTATTAATGGTGTAGAGAGGGTGGTTGTGAGTCAGCTTCACAGGTCTCCGGGTGTCTTTTTTGATAATGATAAGGGAAAAACACACCCAAGCGGGAAACCCCTTTATTCTGCCAGAATTATTCCCTTGCGGGGTTCCTGGATTGACTTCGAATTTGATGCCAAGGACATACTTTTTGTGAAAATTGATAGGAGAAGAAAATTTCCGGCGACCATCCTTCTCAAGGCCTTTGGCTATAGCGAAGAAGAGATTTTACGCAATTTTTATAAGATAGAGAAGATCTTAGTTGATAAAGACTCTTTTAGCTGCATCTTAGACCTCAATACCCTTCAAGGCCAAAAGATACCAGAAGATATTATTGACCAAAAAACCGGAGAGGTTATAGGGAAAAAAGGTGAGAAGTTTAGTAAGAAACTGTACAAGAAACTTGTTGATATCGGTTTAAAAGAAATACCGACAAATTCAAATTACCTTCAGGGAAGGATTGCTGCCCATGATATAGTTGATCCCCAGACAGGAGAAGTATTAGTAAGAACAAATCAAGCCCTTGAACAAGAGAGTTTAGAGCTTATACAGAATAAGGGCATTAGAGAGGTCGATTTATTAATTTTAGATTCGCTGGAGGTCACTACATCAATAAGAAACTCGATGCTTTTAGACAAAGTCGTAACCACTGATGATGCTATTTTGGATATTTACCGAAAGTTAAGGCCGACGAGCCCACCAACACAAGAGATGGCCAATACCTATTTTAATAACCTCTTTTGTGATCCTTCTACTTATGATCTTTCTCAAGTAGGCCGCTTGAAAATGAATTATAGGCTCAACCAAGATGTTCCCCTTGAGGTATGCACGCTAAGAAAAGAGGATATAATTGAGACGGTTAAAGAACTGGTAAACTTGAATCTGAAAGAAGGTACAGTTGATGATATAGATCATTTGGGAAATCGTAGAGTGAGGTCAGTAGGGGAATTATTAGAAGAAGGATATAGGGTTGGACTGATTAGGATGCAAAGGGCAATTAAAGAGAGAATGAGCCTGCAAGATGTTGATGCATTAATGCCTCGT
>JAFDHR010000310.1 GCA_019308645.1 Deltaproteobacteria bacterium | reverse complement strand
CGGTCCGCGAGAGTTTCCGGAGAGACTTCGGGCTGTTCCTGCTGGAGCAAAACCTCGGCAACGCCAACCAAGTCGTCACAGGTATTATCCTGCCAAACCTAGGGGTTCGCCCTGACGGTACCTTGTCGTCATCGACGACGATCGAATCTGGCGGCGAGGTCTTTCTTGCGACCTTCGACTTCAAAGGTGACGTCGCGCAGCAGCTTGTCGAGCGCATGCGCGAAGCGTTCCCAAACTTCGTAATTCCGTCGAACGAAGGGCAAGTTACGTTCGTCGATCTGCCAGGGCCATTCGAAGTGACACTCGCGGCGACGATTGGTTACTTTCAGCATAATGACGAAGATCAATTCCTGCCGCTTGTCGTGACAAAGGTCTTATAGCAGTGAACGCCCCAACATCTCGCTGGAGGACGACGTGGAAAACGCTGGCGTGTTTCCCACGCTCCTCAGCGCTGTGTTGGGCCCTGGTGTATCGCAGAATTCCATAGACCCCTTTCTTTAAATCACATTTGGTGGTACGGTTAAAAGTACAATAGGAGGTATGTCATGGGAAAATTATTGGATATCATTCCGGTGAGTGATTTGAGGAAGGATGCTGCCAAAATTCTGAAGCAGCTCAAAGATTCAAAGGAACCCCTTATCATTACGCAGCGGGGACGGGCAGCTGCAGTAATGTTAAGTGTCGAGACATTTGAGCGATCTGAACACGACAAAGAACTCCTGCGCCTTTTAGCAAAAGGGGAGAGGGAAATAGGAATAGGTGAGGGTTATGATCTTGAAGCTGTCCTTGCTGAGGCCGATTCAATCCTAACCGTGGAGCCATCGTGAAAGTCCGCTTTACTCCTTCTGCCAGGGCCCAGTTTCTGTCTGCATTGACCTTCATTCGGCGAGATAAACCCGCAGCGGCAATCCGTTTCCGTGATCGAACTGAAACTATCTTGCGAAGGCTCGAGGACTTTCCCGAATCCGGAAGAGTCGTACCGGAGTTTCCAGACCTTCCCTATCAGGAGGTAATCATACCGCCATACCGGTTCTTTTACAGAATTAAAGGCGATGTGGTCTGGATCGTTGCGGTCTGGCATGGTGCACAGCTTCCTAAAGAACCAAGGTCTTGAATGCCCAACATTTCGCTGGAGGGAGACGTGGGAAACGCGCTAGCGTTTCCCACGCTCCTCATCTCTTCGGTGGCCGTTAAAGCCCAGGGATTTGTTTTTAAAAAAAATCCATTTTGGAAAACAAAATGTTGATAAATTAAAAAATGATTGTCAATGATATTAAAGTTGCCTGAACGCTATGAGGACAGTTGGATAAATGTGCATTAAACGAACTTTCAATTGAATTATTCAGGGAGTGGATTAATGGATAAACCAATGAGCGATTTTCACTTTAAATTTATGTCTTTTGGCTTCAAATTTCGTGATTTGTTTCGACCCCCTAAAAACAAATTAAGTGAAGTAGGCATAAAGACAGGATTTCATATACTCGATTATGGCTGTGGTCCTGGAAGCCATTCAATCGCTGCAGCCCGATTAGTAGGGAAGTCTGGAAAGGTTTATGCTCTGGATATCCATCCCCTTAGTATTGAGAGAGTTCAAGATATCGCTTTAAAGAAAGGGATAAAAAATATAAAGACCATTTGCTCCGATTGTGCAACTGGATTGGAAGACGGGAGTATAGATGTAGTCTTATTATACGATACCTTTCATAACGTAACGGATCCGGATGGGGTATTAAAGGAGTTGCATCGAATATTGAAACCGAATTCTATTTTATCTTTCAGTGATCACCATATGAAAGAAGATGAAATAGTATATGAAATAACAAAGAAAGGTTTGTTTAAATTATCAAGGAAAGAGAAAAGATCATATATCTTTTTAAAAGTCTAAGCTTCCCTAAGTTTTCCTCAGAACCAAAATGCGGTACGCAATTATCACAAATCCTGTCTCTGGAAAGATGACTGTTGATCAAAAGCGAACCGTGCTAGCGAATGCATCGAAGATTCTCGATGCCAAAATATACGGGCTGGATACCATAGCAACTGACGATCTTGGTCTATGTGCGCGTGAGCTTGCCACTTACTACGACGTGCTCGTTACCGCCGGAGGAGATGGAACCTTTTCTGATATCATCAATTCTATAGACACAGCCCACACAACAATTGCTTATCTCCCTTTAGGAACAGGTAACGCAATGCGGTATGCGCTCCGTTATAAAGGGAGTCTGGCTGATATTGCTATGCGCATTAGAGATGGCAAAATATACGAATACGACTTAATCAATTGCGATGAAAAAAAGCGTGCATTTATGGTATCCATAGGGATCGAAGGAGCGCTTATCCGCCTTCGAAATCAATACCTCGCCCAAGGTGCTACTGGTTTTAAGACATATTTACGTGCTGCCTTCAACGCATATTTCAGAGAATATAAGCGAGTTATTGCCACGATTACAGTAGATAACGCAACATTTAATGCTGAAAACCTGTTAAGTCTGATGGTAGTCAAACAACCGTACTATGGCTTCGGAATGAATGTTGTGCCAGAAGCCCGATTTGACGACCGGAAACTGCATATTCTTTGTATAAATTCAGGATTATTTAAGTGCGCCATTGGAACGATAACTGCATTCACGATTGGTAATCGTATTGGTGAATATTGCACTGGACAAAAAATTTCTGTACAGTTAGAACGTCCATTGATACTACAAATCGATGGCAACTACGCATGGAAGTCTGACGTCTTTTCTTTCACAGTAATGCCAAATGCGCTGAAGATTAAGCACTAAGCTGCTTTCAAAAAGTAGTAAATTACTGTCAAACCCTGCACTATATATTTTACTGGACAGACTATGATTCTCGAGTGGGTTCACATCCATAAAATCGCCTTCTGGTGGATTGGAACATTATCGATTGCCACATTTGTGGGAACGCTGATCATAATCCCCATTTTAGTTGTTCGCATCCCAGCAGATTATTTCAAGCGTAAGAAGCAAAAACAAAAATCATGCAATAAAAATCAATATGCATTCATATGCTTTATTGGTCTTGTTTTTAAGAATCTTTTCGGCGCTCTATTTGTTTTGGCTGGTTTGGCAATGCTGTTTTTGCCAGGCCAAGGCCTTATCACTATCCTGATTGGTATAATGATACTAAACTTTCCAGGAAAATTCGCATTGCAACTCCGCATCGTTCAGCAACCAACTGTATTAGGTGCTATCAACTGGATACGGATGAAGGCAAACCAACCAGTATTGGAGGTGCCCAAATTAAACCTCATCAAGGAAAGAGGCCAAGGAAAGTGAAAATGGATACGACTAGCCAATGAAAATTGAAATTTTGGGGACAGAATCTTTAGGGGTACGAGGTCTTTGTTGTTTTGTTACAACTAAAAATCAAAAAATATTAATCGATCCGGGCATAGCATTGGGTTATATGCGATACAAATTGCTTCCTCATCCTTTTCAAGTGGCAGTCGATGAAAAAATACAAAAAAAGATTATCAAAGCATGGTCCCAGGCTACTGATATAGTAATCAGCCACTTTCACGGTGACCATATTCCCTTAGTAGATGCAAATCCTTATCAACTGAATATTGAAAAAATAACTGGCTTAAATCCAAAGGCCAAAATATGGGCCAAGCTATCACACCTTTCTCC
>JAFDHR010000015.1 GCA_019308645.1 Deltaproteobacteria bacterium | reverse complement strand
AGGAGCCAAAGGCCCGCTCCATATCTTCGAAGGAGAGGACGGGTATCTCAAAGCAGTGGCAGATGAAGTGGACACCGATCTTTTGACTCGTAATCTGGGGCGGGAATTTGAAATCCTCAACGTTTACCTTAAACTCCACGCTGCATGTCGCCACGCCCATGCCTCTATAGATGCTACATTAAAGGCATTTGCCGAGACCCACATTGATCCCACAGAAATAAAGAAGATTTCCGTTGAGACCTACCCGGCTGCCATCAGGCTTGCCGGTATCACCAAGGTGACTGCGCCGTCAGGAGGTCGATTCAGTATTCCGTTCTCTGTGGCTCTGGCTTTGATCAAGCAGGATGCAGGTGCTGACAAATATTCCGATGAGAACGTTAGGGATCAAACCATCCAGGCCCTTGCCGAAAAGGTGCACCTGTCGGTGGGAAGCAAATGGGAGAAGCTGTATCCTGAGAAGAGGGGAGCAACAGTGAACATCATGGGTAGTAATGGCAAGAACTGGTCTGCCGAGGTGGAATTGGCGAAAGGTGAACCAGAAAACCCTGCAACCTGGGAAGAGATCTATAACAAGTTTCAGACGAATGCTACCTTACTGATCTCTGAGAAGGATGCCAAAAAGCTTGGTGACACTATTATGAATTTGGAGCAGTCATCATTAGATGAGCTTATTAGCCTTATATAGAATGAACATAGGGTTTGATTGCTTTGGGTATCCAGTTGAATTAACGTGACGAGGGGTAGAGGAGAAAGGAGCTGAATAATCATAATGAGTCAAGAAAAAAAACCTGCAGATGATTTAATCTTGTATGTCGACGACCCAGGCGAACTAACTTGGGATATCGAGATAGATATGCTGGTCATCGGTGGAGGAGGATGCGGCCTCGTTGCTGCATTGGCTGCAGCTGAAAAAGGGGCTCAGGTTTTCTTGGTCGAGAAAGACAAAAATCTGGGAGGCAACACCTCTCTCAGTCAGGCAATGGTACCCGCAGCAGGGACCCGTCTTCAAAAGGAGGCGGGAATCGATGATTCCCCGGAGTTGATGACCGAAGATATCCTGAAATATAATGGATATCAAAGCGATCCGGAACTCACCCTTCATGTGGCCCGGGAATCTGCTAAATTGGTGCATTGGTTGATGGACAGCTTCGGCATTAACTTTGAGCTAGTAACGGAATTCCTATACCCAGGGCACACACGCCACCGTATCCATGCCAACCATTCCCGCAAGGGAGCTCACCTAATAAATGATCTGCTTCAGGCAGCTAATCGCTATGAGAATATTGATATTGCCTACAACGCACCTGTAAAGAAACTTATTGCTACCCGTGCTGATGCAGCAGTTGTAGGAGCTGAGGTAGAAATTGAGGGCATTGGTAAAAATTTGGCCCGAGCCAAAAAGGTTGTCCTGGCACTGAACGGGTTCGGGGCAAATCCTGAAATGCTTGGGAAATACATTCCTGCGAGGCCTATTACTTTGGCCATGAGGGTAATACCGGGGAAGGCATTCTGTGGGGTGAAGCGCTCGGGGCGCAGTTGGACTATATGGGCGCGTATCAGGCTCATGGGTCAGTAGCTCACCCCCATGGTACGCTTTTAACATGGGCTGTAATTAGCCTCGGTGGTTACCAAGTCAACCTTAAGGGACAGAGATTTGTAAATGAATATCATGGTTATTCCGAGCATGCCCTGGATGTATTGGCACAAGAAGAAGGTGTAGCCATAGACATTTTTGATCAAAGAATCTATGATATTGTCTCTGACTACGAGGATTTTCAGCAGTGTGTCAAAATGGGTGCAGTAAGGAAATTCGAGAACATTGAGGAATTGGCTGTGTCTTTCCGCTTGCCGCCAGAAGAAATGGCCCGCACGCATGATGAGTTTCAAAATGCCGCACGAGGCCAAACCCCAGATCCTTTGGGCCGGACAGATTTTGGCAAGCCTCTCGAGCCCCCATTGTATGGTGCCAAGGTTACAGGTGCTCTTTTTCATACTCAGGGCGGGCTCAAGATAAACCGATCAGCGCAGGTAATCCGCACCGATGGCACACCTGTTCCCAGCCTCTACGCCGGAGGCGGAACTGCCGCGGGTTTCTCGGGGAAGGCCGGCCCTTATGGGTATTTATCAGCCAACGGCCTTTTGGCCGCCCTGGTTTTGGGCAAAATTGCAGGAGAGGAGGTGAGTAAAAGCGCCTTAGTGGAAGGATGAGTTGGCCATTCTCTAAGAGAGGATGTCCAGTTACATTAACAGGTAACCCATAACACTAAACAAGGAGGTAGTCATGACAAACACAAAGAAGAAGAAAGAAAATCAGGGTATTTCTCGAAGGGATTTTATTAAAGGTACTGCTGCAATGGGCGCAGCTGCTGCAGTGGGATCCATTGGTTTCCCCAATGTGCTGCGAGGTGCAGCACCTGCAGAGATTCCAATCGGTAACATACTTCCGCTTTCCGGTCCTTTGGCCTATCTCGGGAATCAGCTCAAGAATGGGGCAGTAATGGCTGTCAATGAAATCAATGGGGCTGGAGGGATCAGGTCCTTAGGCGGGGCCAAACTCAAACTACTGGATGCCGATAGTGAAGGGAAAGCAGATCTTTCTATCTCTGGGGTAGAACGCCTTGATAGGGCAGGCGCAGTGGCTATCACGGGTTGTTTGCAATCCGCTGTAACCATAGTAGCTACTCAGGTAGCTGAAAAATATCGTGTGCCTTTCGTTGTATCTGTAGCAGTGGCTGATAAGATAACGGAGCGTGGGTTTAAGTATACCTTCCGCCTTCAGCCAAGAGCTGCACAGATGGCACCCCAAACTGTTAAATTCATCAGTGATATTGCTCGGCAAGCCGGTGAAAAGGTCAAGACAATTGCATATATCCATGATAATACTGCCTTTGGTGGCTCCCTATCGGGACATGTTGTTGAAACCGCCCCCAAGTATGGGATGGAGGTAGTTGCGCGTGTGCCTTACTCACCTAGATCTGCGGATGTTACCACGGAGGTTCGAAAGGTCAAGGCGGCTGGCGCAGATATTGTTATGGCTTCTGGATACTTCTCTGACGGTGTCCGAGTCTTTCGAGCCATGAAGGGGCTACGAGTTAGACCCAAGGCCTTTGTAGGGTGCGGTAATGGCGCATATAGTGACCAGAATTTTGTTAAAGAATTGGGAGACATGACCGAATACGTCATGGATGGTAACTATCAGGCCAATCCTATTAGCCCACTGGCTAAAAAGATGCTCACCCACTACCAGTCTCTTTACGGCCAGAAAATGCCACCTTCTGCGGTTTTTGCCTATGAGCCCGTTTATGTCATCGCCGATGCCCTTGAACGGGCTAAATCTACCGACCGTGAAGCCCTCCGTGAGGCTCTGGCCAAAACCAACCTAAAAAAACATGTTTTGCCACAGGGACCCATTGTTTTTGGAGCCGATGGGCAGAACAAAAATGCCCAGATAGCATTGACCCAGGTTCTTGGAGGTAGGATCAAGGTAGTTTGGCCTGAGCAATATGCCGAAGCTAAATTGGTATTCCCCATGCCATCCTAAGTTGTGCCGGTCAGCAGAGAATAGGGGATTGTACGCATAACTCCCCTATTCTCTGTGTTTTCTGAAAAGAGGGTTCTATCCATGAATTGTACCTACATTTTGCAGACGCTTCTTGATGGGTTATTACTGGGTGGAGTATACGGTTTGGTCGCAATCGGTCTCACGCTCATCTTTGGAGTTATGAAAGTTATCAACTTTGCCCATGGGGCCCTGATGATGTTGGGTATGTATGTTACATATTGGGCCTTTGCGCTGTTACATATAGATCCTTATGTTTCCATTGTGATGACAATACCTTTATTGTTCATCGTTGGTGTGTGCTTTCAAAAATTTCTCATCAACCCCATCATTGACGCTCCAGAGCATAATCAGCTTCTATTGACCCTGGGGGTCTCTTTGTTTCTGGAGAACTTAGTCGTGTTCCTCTGGTCGCCCGACTATCGAGTAGTAAGAACCTCCTATGAGTTCGCCTATTTCTACATTGGTGATTTGTCTGTTTCGCTCCTACGACTCCTGGCCTTTTGCCTGGCCATGTTAGTCGCTTCAATTGTCTATCTAGTGCTAACAAAAACAGACATGGGGAAGGCGATCCGAGCCGCTAGTGAAGAGCCGGACGGCGCCATGTTGATGGGGATCAACGTGAGGCGGATCTACTGGATCACCTTTGGTATAGGCGCCGCATGTGCAGGCGTGTCAGGGACAGCTGTGGCACCTTTTTTTACGGTCTACCCCACTGTTGGCGGGGTTTTCGTTATTACTGCTTTTATGGTGGTGGTGTTAGGCGGGATGGGCAGTGTTATAGGGGCATTTGTAGGGGGGTTGATCATTGGGGTGGCTGATAGCATGGGAGGCCTATTGTTTCCTGGTGCTATGAAGCATCTAATTTCAGTTACTATTTTTATTCTTATCCTCTTATTTAGGCCAACAGGTCTGTTTGGGGGCAGTAAATAATGTATGAACATCGATATCAGGAAGGTTACTTGGGTAGAGGACTGGGCTGGCAAAAATGGCTTATCATTGGGTTGATAGTAGCTGCTCTCCATTTCTTGCCCTGGACGATTCCCCCTCAGTATGTGCACATAATGATCATGATATTTCTTTTTACGATCACAGGGCAGGGTTGGAACATCCTGGGAGGGTATGCAGGTCAGTTTTCCTTTGGTCATTCATTGTTTTTTGGGTTAGGGGCTTACACTTCAACGCTCATGTTTATTCATTGGGGATTAAGTCCCTGGATCGGGATGGTGTTTTCCTGCTTTATTGGAATCATAATGGGGCTTGTTGTCGGATATCTCAGCTTCCGTTACGGCCTCAGTGGTCCTTTTTTTGCATTGATCATGCTGGCCTTTGCTGAAATTTGCCACATGATAAGCATAAGCTGGAAGGCTGTAGGTGCAGCGCTGGGATTGCTTATACCACTGAAAGGTACTTCGCTTGCCCTCATGCAGTTCGTAGACAAGAAGCCTTTTTATTTCATCACGCTGTGGATGATGGTTGGTGCTTTATACCTTGTTTGGCGTATGGAAAAAACTCGCATGGGGCTCTATTTCCTGGCAGTCAGGGAGGACAACGCTGCTGCCGAGGCTTTAGGGGTAAATACTCTTAAATACAAGATAATCGCCATGACTCTAAGCGCAGGACTAACTTCCATAGGTGGAACTATTTATGCTCAATATCTGCTCTACATAGACCCAGACATAACCTTTGGGGTAATGAACTCGATAGAGATATTGATTCGTCCCATCATCGGGGGCCCTGGTACCGTTTTAGGGCCATTACTGGGCTCACTAGTGCTAACGCCACTTGCTGAGTTTACCAGACTGGCTTTTCAGTCTTATAGTGGGGTATATTTAATGATTTATGGCATGATCTTAGTAGGGGTGATCATGTTTTTGCCGGATGGAATCATGGGTTTAGCCAAAAGAGTTTTCTATAAAATGCGCAAAGAGGTAGAGTAAGACATGAAGAGCAACCATTTCCTAAATGTTTTAAACGTTTCGAAATCGTTTCGTGGGTTGGACGCTATTTCCAACGTCTCACTTGAGGTGAATCCTGGCGAGATTCTTGGGCTCATAGGTCCCAACGGCGCAGGAAAAACCACCCTCTTCAACCTTATTACGGGTTTTCTAAAACCGGATTCGGGTGGAATAGAGTTTTTGGGAAAGAACCTGGTGGGCTTAGAGCCTCACCAGATTTGCAAAATGGGCATCACTCGGACCTTCCAGATTGTCAAGCCGTTTAGTCATCTTTCAACTCTGGAAAACGTGGCGGTGGGATGTTATAATCGCACTGCCGATCTAAAGGAAGTCGAGGAAAAAGCCTGGGAAATCTTGCAGTTTGTGGGTCTGAATAAAAAGGCTCTTGATCCCGCCAACAGTCTCACCACGCCAGACAGGAAACGATTAGAATTGGCACGGGCTCTGGCAACTGTGCCCAGATTGCTGCTTCTCGACGAGGTAATGTCAGGTTTGAACCCAACGGAAGAGCATGAGATTATAGATTTGGTCCGTAAAATTCGTGAATCAGGAACCGGAATCTTCATCATTGAGCATCACATGCGCGTTATTATGGGTCTGAGTGATCGCATTGTTGTTATTCATCACGGTGTGTGTATCGCTGATGGGGATCCACGAACGGTTGGTGAGGATAAAAGCGTGATTGAGGCATATTTGGGGAAAGGAGCCTACCTTGCTAAAGATTGACAAAATCGATGTGTACTATGGACAAGTTCAAATCCTTAGACAGGTCTCTTTTTCTGTAGACAAGGGAAAGGTTGTTTCCCTCTTGGGAAGCAACGGTGCAGGTAAGACGACTACTGTCAATACCATTTCTGGAATTCTGCCAGTAGCAAAGGGATCCATCCAATTTTTGGAGCAGAACATAACAAAAATTGAGCCATATGCAAGGGTGGAAATGGGCTTAGTCCAAATCCCTGAAGGCCGTAAATTATTTCCAACACTTACCGTCATGGAAAACTTGGAGATGGGGTCATATCTTAAAGGACCTAAATCCCATCGCGGGGAATCAATGGGACTGGTGTCGAACATGTTCCCGATCCTGGAGGAGAGAAAGGACCAGTTGGCAGGCACCTTATCTGGAGGAGAACAACAGATTCTAGCCATAGGGAGGGGGCTCATGTCGAAGCCGAAACTGCTGGTCCTTGACGAGCCGTCACTCGGTATCGCACCGCTCATTGTGGAGGAGATCTTCAAGGCTATCAAGGAAATAAACCACGAAGGAGTAACGATTCTTCTGGTGGAACAGAATGTGTCCCAGGCTCTAGAATTTTCCGACCAGGGTTTTGTCCTGGAGGAGGGTCAGATTGCACTATCTGGGGAAGGAAAGGATCTTCTGACAAATCCACACATCAAAAAGTTGTACCTGGGTCTGTGAGATAACAAAGTGTGGGCCTGATACGCCATAGCGCGATAATCAGTAAGTGGTGGATGGATTTTGAGGCCTCTATTTTCTACCCACAGTACCTGGCAAAATTCCTAAAAGGAGAGATATCATGTCCGATTATCTTGATGAGATGGTTTCCTGTATCTGTAGCTCCACTTTTGATGACCTCCCTCAGAATGTAGTTACGCGGTCAAAGGAGGTCATGGCGGATACCCTGGCAGTAATTGCGACAGGCGCTCAAGAGGAGGAAGTCAAGGCATTGACTGACAGGATCCTTGTATCAGGTGCTCTCCATGTTGCCACGGTCATTGGTGCGGGACTTCGTACTGAACCACTGAAAGCAGGATTAATTAACGGAACGGCGGGTACATTTCTGGAACTGGACGAAGGGAATCAGTATGCCCGGGGTCATCCAGCCATTCACGTTGTACCTGCAGTACTGGCCGTAGCCGAAGAAGAGAGCCTTTCCGGTAGAGAGATATTGAACGCTCTGGTGCTGGGTTATGAAATTGCTGCTCGCATCGGTATTGCTTGTAAGATACGCATGTCTATGCATCCCCATGGTACCTGGGGAACGGTAGGAGCAGCCGTTGCCGTGGGGAAGCTCATGGGTTACAACGAGCAGGCCATGAAAGAATTGATTAATGTGAGTTCCTCACTAACCTTAGCAACCAGCCGTCGCACCATGCTTGAAGGTGGGACTGTTCGCAATGTCTATGCTGGTGTCAGTGGATACATGGGTATTTTAGCTCACCATCTGGTCCAATCAGGCTTCACCGGTGAAAGAGACGGGCTCACGACCATCTTTGGCAGCGTGGCCTCTGAAACCTTTGCCCCCGAGGAAATGACCAGGGATTTGGGGCGACGATTCGAGATCACTCGCAATTACTTTAAGCGGCATGCCTGCTGCCGATATAACCACTCAACGCTGGATGCGATGACCACCATAGCTGCTGAGATTCCTGGCGGGCGAATTCAACCGGAAAAAGTCGCGAAGGTGGAGGTAATGACCTACTCGCTCGCTGCCCAACTCAGTGATCAAAATCCACAAAACACTTTAGCTGCCAAATTCTCAATTCCCTTTGCAGTGGCAACATTCATTGTCCACGGTCACGCAGGCATCAACTGCTTCAAACCCGAGGCACTCAATAACCCGGTTATTAGAGATCTGGCTCAAAAGGTGAGTGTGGTAGAAGATTTAAACCTTACGGCGATGATGCCGGACCGGAGGCCGGCCCGGGTAGGTTTAGTGCTGACCGATGGAAAGGTTCTGGAAGCTGAGGCATTTGTCAACAAAGGTGATGCTGAAGACCCATACAGCTCTGAGGAAAAAAAAGGAAAGTATTATGAGCTAGTCGGGCCGATCTGGGGCCATGAGCTGGCAGAAAAGATATATAATGATGTTATGTCAATAGAGGAATTGAATAACATTAACCTGCTTACGGAAAAGCTGAGCAAGAAAGGTTAAGTGTCATAACAAGGAGGCAAAGGATAGAGTTGATGCATAACTTCGTTATTTCCAGCTGAGCTCATGATTTAGGCGAGAGAATCCTTGCTGTGAAACAGCCATAAAAACAAGTAAAAGGAGAAGAGAGAATATGCCTTATATCACAAGTAATGATGGAAAAAAGATTTGGTACGATGTTGTTGGGGATGGCGAGCATCTGGTTCTTATTGGAGGAAGTAGTCTTGTTCATAGGCAATGGGACTTTATGTTGCCGATTCTTAGAGACCATTTTAAGGTGATCCTATATGACCAAAGGGGTGCAGGGCTTTCAGATAGAACTCCTGCCGGGATTACTGTTGAACAGTGGGTCGATGACCTCAAGATGATTCTGGACGAGACTGGGGTAGAAAATACGCACATTTTCGGTACCTCGAACGGTTCTTTCATAGTAATTCGGTTTGCTGCTAAATATCCTGAAAGAACAGGGGCCATTATTCATTATGGTATGCACAAGCTTGCTGACCAATCCATGAAGATGTCGAAAATCGGAGCCAAGATTGTCGATGAATTTGGGGTTGGTAATGGCAGCATGGGAGCCTATTTTTTGGTGAGATTATTCGGAATGCCTCCCTCATATGAAGAATGGGAGACCAACAGGTTTGAGGAAAATCTCACACCTGATGGATGGAAGGCGATGCATGATGCCTTGCACGTGGACTTAACTGATGATCTTCCTAAAATTGGAGCCCCACAATTAATAATCGTCGGAGATAGCGGGCCTATCGGCAAGGATACTGATTATGGCTCGGGGTGGAAGGATGTTCAGCGAATCTGTTCAGATGTTGAGGCAACTGTCATACCAGGTGCTGAAGGAACCTATTGCGTTGTCACGCACCCTGCCGAGGTTGCTAAAGAAGTGATCGGGTTTGTCAAAAAACACCGCATTCATGTTTAAGTTGTTACCCTAGGACCATATTCTCTGATTAGATGAAAGACCTATCCCCACCTCCATCGGTGGGGATTTTTTGATCCTATGAGATTGTTTTCGAAGGCAAGTAAGAGACTAGTCATACATTCTATGTTTCAGTATTCTATCAGCTAAAAAGATCGATCTATGGCTGCCAATAAACAGAGTAAAAATCCGGAAAAGTTTTTTTTCGACAGCAATCTACAGATCATTTTTGGCGTTACTATTACGACTGCTATAGGGATTTTTAGTCTCAGTCCTGCCTTTCCAAGAATAGTCAAAGAACTTCAGATATCGCCAAAGGATATTGGGCTGGTGATTACGGTCTTCACCTTTCCAGGCATCCTGTTGATGCCGGTAATGGGAATAATCGCAGATCTTTTTGGAAGAAAGAAGGTTTTGGTCCCGGCCCTTATCCTTTTTGCTTTAGCCGGAGGGTTATGCCTCTTTGTCCGTGATTTCAAAACGCTGCTTATACTCCGTTTCTTTCAGGGCATAGGGGTAGCTCCTTTGAGTTCGTTAAATGTTACGGTTATAGGCGATCTCTATGCAGGCAAAAAGCGTACAGCAGCTATGGGTTATAATCAGAGTGTCTTCAGTGTTGGAGCTGCCGGTCTTTCAACTGTGGGTGGAGCACTGGCGATGATGGGATGGTATTACCCCTTTATGTTACCTTTAATGGCCATTCCTGTAGGACTGCTTGTGATGTTTTTCCTTAAAAGCCCTACTCCAGAGCTAAAAAACACCAAGCGATTTAAGGAATATATCTGGGGTGTAACTGAGACCATAAAAAAGGGGCAAATAATAGCAATTTATAGTGTCACCATCGTCATCTTCATTATCGTGGCTGGTTCCTATGCTACCTATTTTCCGCTTCTCATGGGCATCACATTCAATGCGTCCCCATTCTTTATCGGAATTGTTATGTCGAGCGTGTATATTGCCTCTGCACTATCTTCATCCCAAATGGGGAAAATCATACAAAGATTCCCTGAAAAATCTGTGATTAGAGCAAGTTTTCTTCTTTACACATTGGCTTTGGTCATTGTTCCGTTTATGCTTAATATCTGGCTGTTTTTCATCCCTGCGCTGCTATTAGGGGCTGCCCAGGGTATCAGCTTGCCAACTATCCAAACCCTCTTAGGGTCACTGTCATCGAATGAGAACCGTGCGATCATTATGTCATTCTACGGAACAGCACTCAGGTTGGGTCAAACACTCGGCCCGCCCTTAATTGGGATAGTTTTTGCAATATCCGGAATAAATGCTGCCTTCTATGCCTCTTCCTGCCTTGCTCTTGCGGCGTTTGGATTGATATTTGTTATGATAAAATGAACTCGTTTCAGGCATCAGATAATGACCTGAAAAAGACCCCAAAAGATGGGCTGATTGATTTAAACCAAGCAATTTTTTCAGACTACGTATTCATGAGGAAGAAATGCGCATTTTTGATGATATATTGACCAAAGTGGATCGCGAGGTGATTCGCCGGGGAGGGTATGGGAAGACCCGGGATCTTGGCGAGCATCCGGTCTTGATGATAATTGATCCTCAGTACAATTATACAGGCACTGATGAGCCTATTCTTGACCAGATCCATGAATGGCCATCAGGTGTGGGTGAATCTTCCTGGAGAGCTATCGAGCGAATAAAGCGCATAGTGTCTGTTTCGCGGCGCAGGAGTATCCCAATAATATATACCAGGCAGATTCAGGCCAGCATCAAGTTTGATGGTTTTGCGGCTAAAACAGATCGCGAGCAGTCTCAGTATCTGGAGGGAGCAAGAGGTACAAAAATCGTTGATGAATTGGCGCCTAAAAAAGGTGACCTCGTAATTAACAAGAGTTATTCCAGTGCCTTTTACGGCACCCCTCTTCTTAGTTTCCTCATAAAGCTAAGGGCTGATACTCTGATTGTCACCGGGGGAACATCCAGCGGTTGTATCCGTGCCACCTGTGTGGATGCGGTTAGCCGAAATTTCAATGTGGCAGTTGTCGAAGATTGCGTCTTTGACCGTATCAGCGTTTCCCACAAGGTTGCACTGCTTGATCTGTGGATGAAATACTGCGACGTTATCACGAGTGAGGAAGCCATCAGATACCTGACATCTGATAATGGGGCTTAGTTGAACATTTGGCATAGCGATGCATAGGCGCTAATATTGCTAATACATTCCCCCTACAAATCCACCCGTGAATTGATAGCGAAGTATGGCTCTATCTTCACCTTTTCTGGCCAACCTTGGTAGTGCTTGATCACGTGTGCCTTTAATTCATCCATTGCCTGAACCAAGGCTTTCTCCTTGTCTGTCCTCGGGCGGGAGGCCGCTTCAGCCAGCCGAGCACCAATAGCTTCTTCATCCACGGTAAGAAGCCGACCACCTTGAACAACAATACTGCCATTTACCATAACTGTATGGACATGCCTTCCAACCCCGCGATAGAGGAGGGTCTCTATGGGATCATGAGAGGGATCAACAAAGGGATATTTCATCTTCTCATAATCTAACAAGACTAAGTCCGCCAGACGCCCCGGCTCAAGCCGGCCTAGTTCCTGGTTATAGCCAAGTAGTTTGGCATTATTTTCTGTTGCCATTTGAAAGACCTGTCTGGCACTCAGACAGGGTGAGTTCAATTCTAGCGAAGGAATACGGTGCAACAAGAAGCAGACCTTCATCTCTTGGATAAAGTCATCATCATCGTTGATGGATTTGCCGTCTAGACCTAATCCTACCAGCACACCAGCTTGTAACATGTGGAACACAGGGGAAATGCCATTTCTAACCCGCAGGTTGCATGAGGGATGATGTGTAACAGCGGTCCCCGTTCGAGATAGGAGTTCAATATCGGACTCCGTTGGCCAGACGCAGTGTCCGATAACCAACCCTTCACCGAGAAAGCCGATGTCGTTCATATACTCAATGAGCGTTTTACCTAAGAACTCAAGCCCATAAATCTTCTGAAATATGGATTGAACAGCATGAACATGGATGGGGGTTTTGAGATGGTCGGCGGCCTGCCGAACATCAAGCAGTAGCTCTTTCGTGCACCACTGCGGCGCTAAGGGCCCGAACCCGATGTGAGTCATTGGACTATTGCAACGGGCATGAAGATCAGATACTATCTTTACGAAATTGTTGCCTGTTAGTGATCCGGCGGGAGGAGGGGAAGTCAAAACCTGTTTCAGGCTATTAGGTAGTGAAGCGATAAAGGCCTTGTTATTGCCATAAACAAAAGGGTTGTCATTGCGAATAGCCGGATTGAACTGGACTCGTATGCCAGTATCACTATATGCCTTTAAAACATCGTCAAATTCATTCTCATACGCCTTTGGCTCTTTTAAAATATGGTTGTCCATGGTCGTTGTGACACCTGATTTTAGGAGTCTGGCAGCAGAAAATGCGACGTCATCATAGACAGAAACAGGAATATACTTTCGGGTATCTAAAAGCCACGATTCAAGTGTGTTGTCGAGGGCACCCCGCTGAAAATCAGTCAATCCTCGCCCATGGCTGTGGCCGTTAATGAGGCCGGGTATGAGCAAGAATTTCTCTCCGCCGATCTCCTTTGCATTTGGGTATCGACTCGAAAGCTCATGATACGTTCCGATGGCCTCAATAGTTTCACCTGCAATGGCAACCGCACCATTGGGTATCGCTGGCTTGTCGTGGGCTGGGACTAACTGGCCAGCTCGTACCAAGGTCGTTATGTTAGGCATATTGCTCCCCTTTCAATAAAATAAATCAAGGTTAAAGATTCCGTTTATGATGACTAGTGCTTGCTCTATGATATTGTTAGATAGTGCTCCGATTCGCAGATACAGTTAACTATGTTAACAATTTAGATCAAAGCGACTGTCTTCAAGCCTGAGATCAATTTGGCCCGAGCGTTCGGCCTTGAGACTTGTCAACGAGCCCTTCGGCTGTGAACTCAGGGCCGAACGGCTCAAGTCGAGTCGCTCAGCCGAATTCTAAATGAGCTCGTAATCGAATTTATGAATAGAAGGACTAGTTGAGCAGTATTCAAGTTTACGAAAAAGAAGATTCATCAGGAGGATCCTTAATAAGCCAGATGCTTATTAAAATGGTATATCGTCTTCAGGTTCTTCTGGCCCTGGCGTAGGAGTGGCCTCTGCTGGCTCTTCAGTGGGAAAATGTTCTTCGACAGATACTGCTTCTCCCGGCTCCCCTTTCCTATCCAGCATCTGCATTCCTAGCGCAGTAATCTCTGTGGTGTACCGTTTGTTGCCGTCCCGATCCTCCCAACTCCTTGTCTGTAGCCTTCCTTCTATGTAAACGAGGCTGCCTTTATGTAAATATTCGCCACAGATCTCCCCCAGCCTTCTCCAGGCTACGATCCTGTGCCATTCAGTCTTATCCTGTTTTTCCCCTTCTTTGCTCGTCCATTGCTCCCTTGTGGCTATGCTAAAGTTAGCAACAGCCGCTCCGCTTGGTGTGTATCGTAATTCAGGGTCGGCACCAAGGTTACCAATTAACATTACCTTATTTAAGCTCGCCATAACTACCTCCCTCTTATAGAAAGTGTATAGAAAAGATTTATCACATTAGATAAAATTTTCAAACAAAATATCGTAATTTCTCAATAAGTTCGGGTTCTGTCATTGCGAGCAAAGCGAAGCAATCTCTATTATAGCAATGAGATTGCCACGTCGCTCCACTCCTCGCAATGACGGCAAATTGCATTGGCAAGGAATTATCCAAACTTATTGAAAAGGTACAAAATATCTAATTCATAACCAATAAGCTTACCGTACGTTTATATTAAATACGAAATAACAATCCATGCCCTTGTCTTTGATCCAATCGTTTCAGGCCTGCATTGTGAGCCCATTTCAGGGCCATTGAATATTCCTCTACTGAAATCCTGTTATTAAGATATTCATCCTGATCTGCGGTACCACACGGCCTATATTGATCCATAACATTTACATATGTATTATCCGATATCTCTTTAGAGAGAAATTCCATAATATCCTTGGTTCCGGCAATCCCATGGGGCATTACAAGGTGCCGCACCAGCAATCCTCTCTCAGCGATACTGTTTTTGTCTATTTTTAAATCACCCACCTGTGCATACATCTCTTTAAATGCACTAACAGCTATTTCTCTGTAATCCGATGCACTGCAATATCTATCTGCCCATTTTTTATCCCAGAATTTAAAATCAGGCATATAGATATCAATAATGCCTTCCAGGAGCTTAAGGGTTTCCACCCTCTCATAACCACCGCTATTGTAGACTATTGGAATATGTAGACCATGCTCTACAGCCAGTAAAACAGCTTCCAGTATCTGAGGAACAACATGGGTAGGTGTAACCAGGTTTATGTTATGACAACCCTTGTTTTGCAACGCTATCATTATTGCTGCTAAATCCTTTGCTTCCATCTCTATCCCCTCACCGAGATGGCTTATCTCGTAGTTCTGACAAAAAGAGCAGCGGAGATTGCAAAAGGAAAAAAAGATGGTACCTGAGCCAAATCTGCCAACCAGTGGTGCTTCTTCTCCAAAATGGGCATTATAGCTTGCAACCTTTGCCCTTCTACCAGTTTGGCAGACCCCCTTTTCGTTATTTAAACGGTCAACTTCACACTGCCTGGGGCAAAGACGGCATTCCTTTAACAAATTAGTAGCCTCTCCCACCTTTTTTAGAAGTTGACCTTCTTTGTATAATTGAAGATAAGAGGGCACATACATAATATCGTATTTATGATTGTAACTGTTTACGGTTCACCGTTATCCGTTGTCCGAAAGGGGAAATATTCGTATAGAGCAACATATTGTTTGGCCTGTTAATGGATATGTCTATTTAACCGGCTCATTGCCACTGTTGGCTTATCGGTGAACGGAGAACTGCAAACGGTGATCGCTTACTTATAATTTTAAATTTCGGATTTAACTTGCACTCTCAGTAAGGATAAAAAATCAAGATTACCGAAACTGGAAACTTGATACTTGTTTTAGACTTTTCCATAACTCATATTTTCTTATCCAGTTTCAAATTTCCAGTTTCAAGTTTCACCTTTTTTCTCTTCCATCCTCTTTTTTATCTCTTTTTCAAATCCCTTATCACCAGGATAATAGAATATTTTTTTCCTGATTTTTTCAGGCAGGTACTCCTGTTTTACCTGACTTTCCGGGTAATCATGAGGATAAATATAGCCTTGAGCATAACCCATCTCTTTCATCAGCTTTGTTGGAGCATTCCTCAAGTGCATGGGCGCTGACTGAGAACCTGATTCTTCAATCTCCTTTATTACGGATTTCTCTGCTGAATAAAGTGTGTTGCTCTTTGGGGCTGTAGCTAAATACACGACTGCCTGGGCAAGAGAGAGTTTTGCTTCTGGCGGACCTACCCTTTCCCAGGACTGATAGGCAGTGAGTGCTATTGTAAGGGCGTTGGGATCAGCAAGGCCAACATCCTCAGATGCAAATCGAATCAGCCGCCTGCCTATAAAAAATGGATCTTCACCTGCTTCCAGCATTCTATAGAGCCAGTAGATAGAGGCCTGAGGATCACTTCCCCTCATGCTTTTATGAAGGGCCGATATAAGATTGTAATGTTCCTCACCGTTTTTGTCATAGGTGAGGGGTTTTTTATTCAAGGCACGTGCAACAGTAGCCAGGTTTAATACCCTTTTATTATTCTTATCCGGGTTAAGAAAATAACTGGCAGACTCCAAGTTGTTAAGTGCATATCTCACATCTCCATGTGAGATGGTTGTGATATATTTTAAGGCATTTTCTTCAATTGTAATATTTAGATCCCCAAGCCCCCTCTTTTTATCTTTAAGGGCCCTATTCAAAATGATGGACATCTCCTTAAATCCTAAAGGTTTCAAGGTTATAACCCTGGTTCTTGAAAGCAGTGGCGGTATAATTTCAAATGAGGGATTCTGTGTGGTAGCTCCTATGAGAATAATTAGGCCATTTTCGACATGGGGCAAAAAGGCATCCTGTTGTGCCTTATTAAAACGATGGATCTCATCGACAAAGAGAAGAGTTGGTTTTAGTTCATATCTAAATGTCTTTTTTGCTGAGTCAATTACTTCTCTTAACTCCTTCACCCCAGAGAGGACTGCCGAAAATGATTGAAAAGGGAAATTACTGTATTGTGCTATCAGCCTTGCAATGGTTGTTTTGCCTGAACCTGGTGGTCCCCAGAATATTATTGAATACAGATTGCCTGTTTCAAGTGATCTTCTTAATGCCCTTGACGGACCGAGAATGTGTTCCTGCCCTAAGACCTCTTCAATCCTTTCCGGTCGCATCCGGGTTGCGAGGGGTATTGTTTTTAGATCCATTATTTTTTCCTGCCGGCATTATAATTGAATAAGATCGTTCACAAGATTTACTGTTTTATCTATGTAAAGGGGTGTGCTCAAAACGAGATCTAAACCGGCGTCTTTGATCTTCTTACTGTCCAGTTCCCGATCCCATCCTTTAATAAGCATAATAGGTGTTCTTTGACTGATTTTCTTGATTCTTTTTGCTACACTCAAACTGCCTGTTCCAGGCAGGGGAATATCAATTATAACCAGGTCAAATTTCCCCTTGCCCTTTTCAAATTTTCTTATCCCTTCAAAACCGACTGAACAGGTAACTACAGTACGTCCTTTAGCCCTCAGCATCCTGGCCAATATATTCCTGATAACATACTCATAGACAATAACAAGGATGGTGGTCTCTTTTGATTTCCCTTTTGCTAACTCTTTCATGAACTATCGGCGACAACTAAGGATGAAAAGTCACAAGTCCGTTGTCAGCAGTCCGTAGTCCGTTGCAAAAAACAACTGACAACTGACAACTTTCATATAAAATTCTCACGATACCCCACTTTACAAAAAATCAGAAAATTTTTTATCTAAAAAAGCTTGAAGCTATTTTTTCTTTACCATATGATAACGTTAGGTTCCGTTAAAATATATCTAATTTAATAAAATCCGTCAAACATATATGCCAAAGAAAGAAAAAAATAAATCCATACCAAAAGATCAAATCCCTTTTGTTCACCTGCACGTTCACACTGAATTCAGTTTGCTCGATGGGGCAATACGAATAAGTGAAATGCTAAAAAAAACCGCCAGCCTTGGCATGGATTCGGTGGCAATTACTGATCATGGAAACATGTTTGGGGCGGTGGAGTTTTATTCAAAGGCCACTAAGGCCGGCATCAAGCCAATCATAGGCTGTGAGGCATATGTAGCGCCTGGGAGCAGGAAGGATAAATCACCGTCGACAGACGGACAGCCAAATGCATATCACCTGGTTCTTCTTGCCATGGATGAGACCGGTTATAGGAATCTGAGCAGGCTTGTCACCCTGGGCAATTTGGAGGGTTTTTATTATCATCCCAGGATCGATATAGAGCTGTTAAAGAGATATAATGCAGGCTTAATTGCCCTTTCAGCATGTCTCAAGGGACATGTGCCCTATTCTCTAAGGAACGGAAGGGTGGATAAAGCAAAAAAGTATGCACTTGAGCTGGCATCGATATTTGATCATGACCGATTCTATTTAGAGATAATGGCCAATAAAATGCCTGAGCAGATTGCTGTTAATAAAGCCTTGAAAGAGTTAGCACAAGACCTGTCTCTTCCTTTGCTTGCCACCAATGATTGTCATTATCTCAATAAGGAAGACGCTGAGGCACATGATATCCTTTTATGCATCCAAACAGGCAAGAGTGTTGATGATCCAGGAAGGTTAAAATTTTCTAATAATGAGTTTTATTTCAAATCGCAAGCAGAAATGGCTCTTGATTTAGATGGATTTCCCGAAGCACTAAGCAATACCCTGAACGTGGCTAAAAGGTGTAACTATGAGATGGAATTTGGCCACTATAAATACCCTGTTTTTCAGGTGTCAGGTAATCTTAACCTGGAAGAAAAATTCTCCAAAGAGGCACAGGGGGGTTTAGAGGAGAGATTGGTTCGGAAAGAGGCCCTTGAAGGATCGATACCTGCTGAATTAAAAGATGAATATGAGAAGAGATTGGCCTATGAGCTAAAAACCATTAATGAAATGGGTTTTGCAGGTTATTTCTTGATAGTGGCAGATTTTATAGACTATGCAAGAAAATCAGGCATTCCTGTTGGCCCGGGAAGGGGATCTGCTGCCGGTTCCCTTACAGCGTATGCACTAAAAATAACAGATATTGATCCAATCAAATATGATCTCCTTTTTGAGCGTTTTCTAAACCCTGGCCGAATAAGTATGCCTGATATTGATATCGATTTTTGCATTAAGAACAGGGATAGAGTGATTGATTATGTCAGTAACAAGTATGGAAGAGAAAATGTCTCTCAGATAATAACCTTTGGAAAAATGAAGGCCCGGGCTGTGATAAGAGATGTCGGCCGAGCTATTAATATGTCGTATGCAGAGGCTGATAGAATTGCCAAACTTATTCCAGAAGGAATTAATATTACATTAGATGAGGCAGTAGATGCTGAGCCACAGCTTAAGGCCATGGAAGAGGGAACCGATGATGAACGAAGACTTTTGAGGATTAGTAGATCCTTAGAAGGTTTAACCAGACATGCCTCCACCCATGCCTCCGGTATAGTGATATCTGATAGGCCTTTAGTTGAATACCTACCCCTGTTTAAAGGACCAAATGGGGAGATTATGACCCAATATACCATGGATCAG
>JAFDHR010000309.1 GCA_019308645.1 Deltaproteobacteria bacterium | reverse complement strand
CTGTATCCATTTTTTCTCCTGTGCTGGTGAGAGCCCATGGATGTTTTTTCCAAGCTCTATCACAAATTTTAGTCCTGCTCTGTCAGCATAGTCCCAGACATCTCCATGCACATCAACCCACTCCTCTCCAACTTCATCAAAGACCTTTTTAATATCAGGGGGAAGGGATTCATATTTTTTCTTGTTCATAACCACAAACATTGCTGTTGTGTAGCCAAGGGCCTTGGTCTCGATCACATAATCTATCACTTCGCCCTGTTTCCATCCCTTGAGGACCTCGATAGGGCAGAATGTGCCTTCAACTACCCCCTTTTGAAGGGCCTCATAAGCCTGGTTTTGAGGCATACCTACTGGCGCAGCTCCCAGATATTTGGCAAGCTTTGAGCTAAGGCCGGTACATCTAATTTTCATTCCCTTTATATCGCTTAGAGAATTGACATCCTTCTTGGCAGCCAGTATTCCAGGTCCATGGGCATGAATAACAAGTACCTTTACATCCCGGAGTTCTTTAGGATTCATTTTTTTATAAAATTCATACGCAACCCTGGTGGCAATCTTACCGCTTTTGTAGCCGAACGGAAGATCCACTGCCTCCATGACGGGAAACCTGCCTCTGGTATATGCAAAACATGACATTCCGATATCAGAAATCCCTTTAACTACGCCATCGTAACAGACCCTTGGTTTGGTCAAAGTCCCTCCAGGAAAATAAGAGATTTTGACTCGGCCATTGGTCCTCTTCTCGATTTCTTTTATCATGTTGGCGCCTTGAATTGCATGGCCATGGGTGGGCGGGAAAAAGTTACTGTAGGTAAGATTGATGGTTTTGGCATTGGTAGCTGGTACAAAAGATAGAGAGAATAAAAAACAAAATGCAAATAATATGGCTAACAAACCTTTCTTTTTCATTATTTTCCTCCTTATAAGTTAATGGAAATATATTTAGAAATGCTTAATCACAATAAGCTTCCTTTTATAACCACCTCCTCTCCTGAAAAATAAACATAAATAATATATGCTTATACCATAGTTTTAGAAACCATAATTGACAGCACTTTGTCAATTAAAAATATTACTATCCAAGCCCTTATCTTTCATCATTTTATCGAATGTTTCCACCACAGCCATTGCAAATTCTGGGGTATTAAGATGCACCTCAAGTTTCATAAGCTCAATCTCAGGCTTCAGATGTTTTCTTAGTTCATCCGCAAAAGCCTTATCAGCATCAGGATCGAAAAGAGGTTGCCCTTTAACGCTTAGTGTGGACCATCCCTTTTCTGGTATTATGAATTTCACCGAGCCTTTTGCCTTATTTAGCTTCTCGGCCACGGTTTTAGCTACGAGCCTCAACTCGTCTGCATTTGTCCTGGCTTGCACACGATAAGCGTCGTGAAGATAACAGCTTCGGTTAGCTAAATTTCGCGAAATCCACAATGGATCACCACTGTCTTTTCTTCGTAGAGGACCGCAACTTATCATCTCAAATCCACATGGAGTAATAATTTGAGGGATACCCCTTTCGCCTGCGGTCTCAAGCCTGTCTGGCCCAGCGGCACGGTTTCCACCAAAAAGTTCTTCACTTAATCCACTGGGAACTATGTCTACAACGCCGTCAAAGATTCCCTGATCTAATAGTTTATCCATCGCTCTATCACCAACCCCTTGTGCGTGGCATGGGATTACTTTATACTCCTTTTCTTCAAGATGTTCTTTAACGAACTTACAGCAGATGTCAGAGTAATGAAATTCTGTCATTGCAACGAGGGGCATATTTGTTTGTTTAAGTGAGTTCATGACTGCACCTGCACCGGTTTCTACCATTCCGCAAATCGCACCAGCTGCCCTAATCAGTATACTCTTGCTAAGTTCATGCAGGCCAGCCATATCTACAACCGATGATATTATTGCTATATCAGAGGAGCCGAAGAATCCACCTGCATAGCTGGGCATGGCAGCACCACTGGATACCATAAGTTTCGGTACACCAAATGGTAGCGCTTTCATGATATCAGTTGCCATTGTTGTGTTACTTACACCACCCACACCAACAATGCCACTAAGTTTACCCGACTGAAAGAGTTCTATAGCCTTTTTTATTGCCCCTTTAGTCATCATAGAGGTTATTTCATCCATACCCTTACTCGAAGTTTTAATTTCAGACATGCTCATGCCTCCAGCTTTTGCAACATCTTCACATGTAATGTCAGCTGGAATTAGAAATTCGTTACGCATGCCTAAGTCCAAAAGGATTGTTTGCTGTCCTCTCTGCTCAATCAGTTCTTTCAGGAATTTAACTTCATGACCCTTTGTGTCTAAGGAACTTACAATAAGAATTGGCCTGGTCATAATAACCTCCTTTCTCGATTTAAGCTGTATCATAAAGAACTATGGTAGTTCTGTCAAACAGGTAACGTTAAATTTTTCAAGCTGGAGATTATGCGATTTGTCTAAAGGGAGTATTTATATAGTGTGATTTCAGTGTCCGAATTGATCGATTTTTCAGTTCCCTTCAACGGTTTTCGATATCAAAAGACACTATTTAGTGCCTGAACGAAAAGCCAGTTCAGGCATGATTTTGGATTTTGCCCGCCTGCCGTCCGTCGGGCAGGGATTGCGGATTTTGGATTAAAAAATAAAGCAATTTCAAGGCTTTGAAGATTTAAGACCAAAACTTGAAAACGATATTTCGAGGTTTTTGGTCAGACACTATTTAATACATAAGATTTGGTAAAAGAAGAATGATCTGAGGAAAAACCATTAAAATAATAACACCGGCAATTACTGCAAGCAGGAAAGGGAATATACCTTTAAAGATAGACTCCAGAGGCACCTCACCAATGACTCGTCGGGCTACCCCGAAAACCACATAGACATTGATTCCCACTGGCGGAGTGATAACACCCATCTCGGTAACCATCACAATAATAATGCCGAACCAAATTGGGTCGTAGCCAAGCGCCATTACAACAGGAAAAAAGATGGGGACGGTGAGAGTTACAAAGGCAAGTGCGTCCATAAAACAGCCGCCAATAAAATAGATGAACACAATTATTCCCATTATAATAAATGGTGGTAGGTCAAATCCACCAACCCAGGTAGCAATATCGAAAGGAATCCTTGTAACAGCAAGAAATTTGCCAAAGACAACGGCTCCAGCTATCAGCATCATCACCATACAGGATGTGCCGAGGGTTTCGTAGAGGGCATTCACAAAGGCCTCCCACGTAAGCTGTCGCCTGATGAGTGATACAAAAAGAACACCAAAGACACCCACTGCAGCGGCCTCTGTGGGCGTAAAAAGTCCTATAAATAGCCCCCCCATCACCAGTATAAAAACGGCCAGTGTCTCACCCATGCCAAGTAATGATTTTACCTTTTCTTTCCAGGTAAAACTCTCTCCAGGAGGGCCCTGCTCAGGGGCGAAGCTGCACCTGATATATATAGAAATAATAAAGAGAATGGTAACAAGAATGGCGGGAAAAATACCTGCGACAAACAATGCTCCTATGGATTGTTCAGTCAGGATACCGTATACGATCAATACAACGCTTGGAGGCATGATCATTCCCAGGCCCCCACCTGATGCCACAGAGCCGGTTGCCAGTTCATCTGCATATTTGTAACGCTTCATCTCCGGGAGTCCCACAGTTGCCATTGTAGCTGCTGT
>JAFDHR010000308.1 GCA_019308645.1 Deltaproteobacteria bacterium | reverse complement strand
CTTTACTAATTCCCGAAGCGTCGACCGTATTATCTACGGAGTCATTAGTCATCTTAATCAGTCCTGGAAGGAAAAGCCCTTAATTGAATTTACACAACAAACTTGACGCTACCCTCTAAAATATCTACCTAATAGGGTGGCAGGCTAAAGCCTTGCCACCAACCGCCTCAGGCTTTCAGCCAATGCCTTACCAGACGCGCTGTAACTAATAAGGGGAGCTAGTACAGCTCCCCCAGGTCTCATTTATCTTACTACTCCACCAGCCGTCAAGAATAAAGGCTTTGCCCGACTTTCAGCCGTTCTTGACTGCCTCTTTATCATTCTCTTTTTAAAATATCCATTAATGTAACCAATATAATACTAATTGTTTTTAGAATCTTTTAGGATAGGCCTTAATCAAATCCCTGACCTGATTCAATATTTCCTTTCGTTTCTTACTGCTTCCTCTAATAAACAAATACCTGTGTTTTGGATTTATTTCTTCTTTTGAATAATTCTTGTCAACTTTTAAAAGATGTTCCTTTTTGCGAGACCCAAACTTTTTATAAACCTTACGCGGGTCATACGAATGACCGTTTATTATATACCTTTTGCCTCCGCCAGGAGATGTCTCACCTAAATAGTATGCATTGCACGCTTGGTAAATTGTTCCTATTTCTCCAGCTTCAGGGTTTGCATATGCCATTACTAATATCAATTCTGAACCCAGTCTATTTTTCAACATTTTTAAGCTACTTGATATTAATTTACTTGGTGCCCACTTTGGAGCCCAGAATATCGAAGCTCCACGACATATTTGAAGCAGACCTCTGGATATATCTTTATCGAATAACTTTGAGTACTGTGAGGGAGCAACAAGAGGCCCATAGCAAACTACTGCTGCTAATTGATTACCAAACAATAGCCCATAGCAGTACTTGGAAGTCCCCATATTTCCTAACCATTCATAATTCAGAATAAAAGTTTTTGCTTCTTGCCACTCTATTTCTCTCACAATATAGTTACCTTCGTCATACAGAGGCCAAAGCTCATTATCGAAAATAATTTGTCTAGTTTTTACTTTATACTGCCAACATGTAGATACTGTCATAAAATCCTTTTACCTGTACGATAGAACATAAATAATACCGCTAGTGCTTGCACTACAGTTGCGATAATAGTCGGCATATCAAATTCAAAACCTTTTTCTGTAGAATATGCACCGTTAAAAATGCCTGCCCCGGTGAAAAATATAACCGCTATTAACATTTGAATCCAAAAACTCATTGAGTTTTTGATTCGATACTGAAACCCCGATTCTGGCCCTTTTGTTTCAATACCCTCATTTAATGAAGCAGTACTGAAACCAATTTTACCTCCTATTTCTATAGTGTCTTTCTTCAAAGAGAATTTATATTTTACAGTATTCGCTACCACATCAATCGCAATTTCCTCACTTGAGTGGCTAGTTATATGATTATCAATACTCAATTTCGTTAAAGCTGTCTTCGATTTATCTTTTCTTTGAACCGGATATTTATAAGTAGCGAATAAATCATATTCACATGCTCTTGATAATAGAAAATACGCATCTCCATTCTCAATTTTCCTACTATACCAATGATTGTTACTAATTTTTGGCTTAATAATATCTTCCTTAGCTGTGCTCTTTGAAAGCTCCAATCTCATAAAAACGAAATTTCTCTGGTCATTATGTTTAAACGCACTTGTCTCAGCAATCGAATCAACACACCTTCCCCAAGCTTCATCACCACTAAAATGCTTGATGCCTGAAACAATGTCATCCGCAATAATTGCGTATTGCCCATCATGAGTATTTTCTGGATCACTGTTTACTAGCTTTGGCATATCATACTGACTAAGTTCTTTTACGATATTCTCGTTAAATAATTCTATATTCTCCGGAAAGATAAAATTCCCTAGTTGTAGTTTAAAAATCAGTCTATCTACACTTCTATATGAAGTAATATAGGTCCCCAGTCTTACTGGTAGGTATTTATATCGTTTGTTACCTTCGCCATCTTCAAAATATCTGTCAATATATACCACTATCGCTTTACCCAAACCCTCGTATTTCTTTAACTGCGTTTGCATTTGCCCTGGTGCATTTACGCCAATTGTATAACGATACTCATTTGTCCACCCGTTTGGAAAACACAAAGTATTTAACATATTAACTTGATATTTTGGTGCGTAGGCCGAATTGAATACATATATCATTTTATATTATTACCCCCCTTCAACTTCACTTTTCTGTACTATATGATTATTTTGTGAGCATGATTAAGCTATTTTCATCACTTAATCTACGCCACATTTTCCATCTTTGCAAATATTTTTGCAAACGAACTTTCTTCTACTTCCGACACCTCATTTACCTGCCTCACTTCACCCTACGAAGCATACGCTTCAACAATTCACGTGACCTCATTACATCAGTACTATGCTCATTACACCTCGCAAAACCCACGAATACTCTCCTAAGCAACCGCAAATCATCTGTCCCGAAGATAGACCTTACTTCAACTCCATCCCTAATCACAGGAAATAGCTCATCAATCAGGTCAGCTTCGCCCTCATCTACCTTATACTCAGCCTCAACAACCTCAGCCACAGGTTCATCACCATTTTCACTACCCATCGTCAACTGCTTGGGTTCAAAACTGACCCCACCATTACCCTCACCAAACACTCTTTCACCAACTAACCTCAAAGGTGAGATACGCTGTTGTATAACATCTTCTGCATCGTGAATATACTCCATACTCGTATCAATATTATCGTGCTGTAACAACGCCTTTACCGCCAGAGCAGAACCAGTCTCTTGAGCCACCAGAGACGCACCACTATGTCTCAACGTATGTGGACCTAACTTACTACCTGTAATACCAGCCCTCCTAATCACACGTCTTACCCTATGCTGTAACGCATCCACACTAGCAACCTTACCATTCTTATCTCTAAACACAGGCTCATTATCACCACCAGCCAGAGCTTTCATTGCCTCGCATAGTGACGCATCTAACCGATACCGCCTTTCACCAGTCTTACCTTTTACATTCATCCAAGCTTCACCAATATTCTTACCGAATAAACCACCCCTACCGTCACGGTCAGCTCCTATCTCACCTATACGACAAGTAGAGTCTACCAACGTCAGCACCAATAACCTTTCACTAACCTCAACACACGCTTTAATTATCCGCATCAACTCCTCAGCACTAAAATACCGCCTTCGCTTCTTAGCTACCTTTGGTCTCTCAGCAGACTCACACGGATTTTCAACCTTAAACGCCATCTTCATATATTTACCGGCTGAATTGACAAAATCAAACCACATCTTTACCGTGCTATCAGCGAAGCCATCCAGAGAAGCCATCCACTCATTTATCACTACACCGCTAACAGGCCACTCAGCCTCATACCTTGATAACGACTCTAACGCTTCTCTATAATGCCTTTGTGTTACAGACTTTAGCCTTTTGCCTTTCAGAACCTTATCCAGAACCTCCAGCGTCTTCATCTTTCACCTCCACTGTCTATTATACCACCTGCTAGCTTCCCAAGCAAGACGTCGTGGGTTCGAATCCCATCACCCGCTCCATAAAGCGTAAAGGGAGGTCTTGCTTCTCTCGGAACTCACTGAAAAGTCAACTCGAGCGCTATGAACT
>JAFDHR010000307.1 GCA_019308645.1 Deltaproteobacteria bacterium | reverse complement strand
GACAATTGATTATAAAATGTAAATGCCTTGCCTGTAATAACAGAAAATAGCAGGTTCCGCTGGAATTAATTGGTCTAATCAAATAGCCCTAAAAAATCGCTGATTTATCGGGACTGGCATTACCCAACTTTACAATGTATTGTCTTTTTCTATCTTCTTACTTTATCTAAATTTTTGTTTATAAATACCGTGTAATTGTTCAAAATCTTATGAATGTAATTTTGCTGGTTTTTTAAGACACCCATGTCCTTAAACTTTTTAGCAGATACAATGCCATGGTAATAAAAGATTATAAGGATAGAAACAGTGACCGGACATTGGGCCTCAAAAGGGGAAAGGCTGCAATTAAACAGGAAACCTCATCTGTAACTCCCGGAAAGATAGTTATGTGGGTAGCTCTATTTGGCCTAGTTTTTGTTATCAACTATTTATTCTTCGTACATCTGAATCCAATAAACAAAAAAGAAATAAATAGGGGGCTCACTCCAGAAGAAGATAACATGCCAGATAATATTGCAGAGTGGCTTGATAAAGGGTACAAGAGATATCAGGAAGGGAACATGATGAAAGCTGTTGAGGCATTTAGTAAAGCTATTATCCTAAACCCAAAAGAAACAAGAGCGTATCTCGATAGAGGGATTGTGTATAGCAATATGGGTATGTATGATAAGGCAATCAATGACTACGATACAGTGATTGCATTAAATCCAGATTACGCAGAGGCTTACAATAACAGGGGATGGGCCTATCTTAAAAAGGCCCTATTTGATCACACGATTAAGGATTGCGGTGAAGCACTTCGCTTGAACCCAGCTATGGCCCCAGCGTATCATACACGAGGAATGGCTTATAAGGCGCAGGGATTGCCTGGTATGGCAAGGAAAGATTTTCAAAAAAGCTGTGAGCTGGGTAACGATAGTGGTTGTAAGGCATATAGTGAGTTTTCAAAAGAAAAAAAATAATGAAACGTGATCTGAAATTTTTTTTTGATCCAAGGGCCATAGCAGTAGTGGGGGCTACAGCTCATGCAGATAGGGGTGGAAATAATCTTCTCAAGAACCTTACCCTTGGCTACAAGGGAGCCATTTATCCTATTAATCCGAAATATGATAAGATTATGGATATAAAGACCTACCCCACCATCTCTGCAATAGATGGGATTGTTGATCTGGCACTTATATTTGTTCCTGCTGAACAAACACCAGGAGTGCTCAGGGAATGTGTGGCTAAAGGCGTAAAGGGAGTTATTTTGGAAAATAGCGGATTTGCAGAGGTTGGCCCTGAAGGAAAGGCCTTACAGGATGAATGCAATACCATAGCTAAAAATGGCAAATTACGCCTCTGGGGACCGAATTGTATGGGCTTGATTGATGCAAAAAACCAATATGTCTTTTCTTTTATGACGCCCCTTCTCTGGCATGGCCTGCTGAAAAGCGGTGGTGTCTCCCTGATTGCTCAAAGCGGTCTCCTTTCAGCAGGCTTTTTATTCACAATCATGAGTCATAAAACTCTCGGCCTGGCCAAGGTTTGCTCAATCGGAAACAAATGTGATATAACCGAAATTGATATTTTAGAGTTTCTCTCAGATGATCCGGATACAAAAGTAATTGCTCTTTATCTGGAATCAATATCTAATGGGCGCAGGTTCTTTGAGTTGGCGAAATTATCTAACAAGCCGTTTGTATTATTAAAAGGGGGCAAAAGTGTTGACGGGGCCAGGGCCGCTGCAAGCCATACCGCTTCATTAGCCGGGAACTATCAGATATTACACGGTGCTATCAAGCAAGCAGGGATATTGGAAGCAAATGACTTCTTTGAGATGATGGATATTGCCCGGGTTCTGGAAAAGGGATTTGTACAAAGAAACAATACATCAAGGGTTGGTAGAGTTGCTATTTTGACTTACAGTGGTGCCTCTGGTATTGTAACAACTGACTATTTAGAAAAATTCGGCATTGAACTTGCGACACTTTCACCTGTAACCATCAAGAGATTGGAACGATTATCGCCTGACTGGATGCCAATAAAAAATCCCGTGGACTATTGGCCTGCCATGGAAAAAAACGGCCCTATAGCTGCGTTGAAAGAGGGGCTATCTGCCCTTTATGCTGATTCCAGTGTGGATGGTGTAATCATCAATCTTTTTGCAGGCATGGGTGCATGGAGTTTTGATCTACTTGAATTAATGGCGGTGATTAAAGATCGGGAAAAACCGGTTCTTACATGGCTCATAGGACTAAAAGATACACTCGAACCCGCAAAGATCAGGATGGAGAAAGCTGGGTGGCCAGTGTTTAATGAGATTCATCGTTTAGTTAAGATTATGTCTACTATTTTGCAACAACGGTGAAACTGACTCATGGGGCATATATTTGATGTAAAATTAGCCAAGCTCTATGAAGCATGGCAGAAATCCCCTGAGGGGATCTTGTTTGACAGATTAAGTAGTGAACTTATTGTCCGTCTTGTAAGACCAAAAAGGGGGGAAAGGGTGTTAGATCTTGGCTGTGGGACAGGAAATCATCTCCTTCTCTTTTATCGATTAGGACTCGATGTAACCGGCCTTGATGCCTCTCCATATATGCTGGACATTGCGAAATCCAGATTGGGAAATAAGGCCTCGTTTAAAATCGGCAGTGCAGAGGATTTACCTTTTGAAGATAACGAATTTGACATAACCACCCTTATCATTACATTAGAATTTCTCGAAAATCCTCTTGAAGCATTAATGGAAGCAGGGAGGGTAACAAAAAATAAAGTATTTATAGGTGTACTCAATGGCCTTTCTTTAGGATGTGTATATAATAAAATTTATTCACTTTTTTCTAAATCTATTTTTAGAGAAACACATCTGTTTACATTATGGGGGCTTAAGGAACATGTGAAAAAGGCATATGGTAATGTGCCTATGGAGTGGGGAAGTATACAGATAATGCCATTCTTTTTAAAAAAATATAATAAGCAAATTGAGAGGCCATCCTTCGTACAATCTTATCCATTTGGCACATTTTTAGGTCTTTCCTCTACAATGACCTATACATTAAAAACAGACAATCTAAAAGTCACTGAAAAATTGAAAAAGAGAGCAGAATCCCTAATAAGTAGCTCTCCTTTTTGACTTTTTCTTGGTTTTACCCCTTGACACATAGGAGGAGAGTAATTAATCGTAGGGATAATATATGAACTTAGCCCCGACATATCGGGGAACTTTTTCGACAGGATTAACACGATTAACCGGATTAAATAAATATTGAACATTCACCGCCCGTTTATTTCCTTTACTTGAGTCGCAGAGTACTCTGAGAAGAGCATTGAATCAGATGTAAAGGATCGCTTAAAAAGTATATGGGAAGTCCTAATGGGAAAAATAAGTTGACTTATTTTTCCCATTATAGGCATTCCCATTAGTCCCAATGTGGTTCCCATTGGGACCCCGCTATGCGGGATTTTAAGCGATTCTCTCCAAAGAATATTTCTCAGCGTTCTTAGCGTCTCTAACGATCTCGATAAATCGGGAGAGTGGGCGGTTAGTTAATAAAATCCTGAACATCCCGCCTGCCTGTGCGTTGCACGCAGACAGGTCTATCCTGTCTAAAAAATGGGACCTATGCTATTAAATTAGTAAGTGCGAGAGTGGCGGAATTGGCAGACGCACTGGACTTAGGATCCAGCCCGTACTT
>JAFDHR010000306.1 GCA_019308645.1 Deltaproteobacteria bacterium | reverse complement strand
TTATAACATCCTTCACGTATTCGTTTTTCATCATCTATTACCAATATTGTCGGTTGATATGTCTGATCTTCTATAAGGGCCATAAATAAATTCTCCTCTTACAATTTGAAACTTGATACTCGAAACTTGATGGTCTCGTAAAAAGTCTCCTCAGCTTGTCATTTCGAGTGAAACGAGAAATCTTTAAAACGTAACATGCTGAAAAGACAAGATTTCTCCCTATGGTCGAAATGACATATTCGTCGAATTTGACTTTTTACGAATTCATCAACATTAAAATCGGACATTCTTGCGTCGTAGTCAACATGTAAATTGATGATTTAGAGCATGGAAACCAAACCTTTAAGGAATTACAAGAAAAAGGATTTCTCCTGGAAAGAAGATTTGAAAATGACAGGCTTCCTCTTCTGGGCAGAGAGGACAAAAATCTTCCTGATTGGGTTGCTAAATTATAAGGGGTATCATGTTTTATCTCAACAAGATTCCCCTTATAACCGCAGTTTAGTAAGCTAAAGCCTTTTGACGAATAGTGTACGAATAAGTCATTGCCGTCTTCCTGCTCGATGAAGCCAAATCCCTTCTTATCACTAAACCACTTTACCGTTCCTTCTGCCATAGTGCTAACCTCCTTTCAAAAAACTTTCTTCCATGGTCCCAAACCTCAGGTCGCCACTCTGGCAAAGGGAACTGTTCCTCAGAGCAAAGCCAACCCGCAAATAGAGCCGGGCCATTAGGATGCCAAAACATAATGCAGAATTTTATCCATATGTCAAGCGAAAAGAGTATTTTAGCGAAAAGAGTATTTTAGCTGCACCTGTTGTGAAAATTGTTAACAAGGAGTGATCGTTTAAAATTTTTGACAATTGTAAATTAATTGTTATATTAATCGCTCGTTAAAAAAATAATGTGAGGAGATTCCAACGCTATGCCTATTTTTGAATACCATTGCATGGAATGCGACGAGGGCTTTGAGACTATAGTATTGGATGATCAGGAAGTGGTTTGCCCTCTCTGCACCGGAAAAAATATTAAAAAACTTCTTTCTACCTTTAGCCAGAAGAGTGAGGGAGAATTTTCAAGCTCAAAGGAATCTTCCTGCCGTTCTTGTAGCGCCACCAGTTGTAATACCTGTAGCATATTATGAGAAGGTTTGCTAACATCGAATCTTGAGCAGCGCCAGATTGTCTTTAAAATATGGAGGTACTATGGAGATCAAAGAAATTAGCTTAGAAGAATTAGATGCTGAGAAATTCATCGCAGAAAAGATTGAAGAGATTTCCTCGACTATTGGTGATGGGTTGGCTATCAACGCCCTATCTGGCGGTGTTGACTCATCAGTTGTAACTATCCTTGGACATAGGGCATTAGGTGATCGATTCAAGACATATTTCATTGATAATGCACTGATGAGGGAGGAAGAACCCCAATATATTGTCTCAATGTTTAAAGATTTAGGAGTAACTGTTGAAGTTACTGATGCTGAAAAAACATTTTTTGATGCATTAAAAGGTCTCACCGACCCGGAAGAGAAAAGAGAGGCTATCACCCGCTCATTTTATAGAGACATCTTTGCCCAGTTAATAAGGGAGAGTGGTGCGAAACATCTTCTGCAAGGCACTAACTACACCGATATTGAGGAAACTGTTGCCGGGATCAAAAGGCAGCATAATATCCTTGAGCAGATCGGGATCGATCCAGAGGAAATGTACGGGTACAAGATTTTAGAGCCACTAATCCAGCTAAGGAAATCAGCAATCAGAGAGGTCGCTAAGGCAGTTGGGCTACCAGAGGAGATATATAACCGTCCACCTTTTCCTGGACCAGCCCTGGCTACAAGAGTAATCGGGGAGGTTACACCTGAAAGAGTAACAATCTTAAGAGGCGCTACCAGAATTGTTGAAGAAGAACTATCCAATATAGGAGCATTCCAGTATTTGGCTATTCTCCATGATGATAAGGTTACTGGCATACGGCAAGGAAAGAGAGATTACGGTTTACAAATCGAAGTCAGGTGTTGGGATAGCACAGATGCGAAAATAGGATCCCCCACCAGGCTTCCTTATGATGTCTTAGACCGGTTGGCAGAGAGACTTACAACGGAGATACCCGGTGTTGTCAGCGTTACATACAATATCACCAAAAAGCCACCTTCCACTATAGAAGCGATTTAGGTAACATGTAAACCAAACATGGGTTTTTAAAGGGGAGATATCTTATGGAAAAGTGGTTAAAGCTTGGAGAAAAGCTGAGGTCTCTGATTAACCCTTCAACCTTCCCTGTGGCAGTAAAATTCCTAAAGGAAGAAGCCCAAATCCCTGACAAGGCCAAAAGGCCTCTCCGCGACCTGAAAGTTAAAATGGCCCCATGTCAGGGCTCTGCTATGGCCAGGCGTTATGGGTGGACTGTGGCCTTTACGCGGGAAGACGTGGGGTGTGGGATTGCAGCCCACACATACGGCTGGGACAGGGTTACTGATGAGCGCGGGGCAATCCAATTTTTGACTCAGATGAACTATGCGGCTGATGAAAAGGCAGCCTCTGAAGTGATGTCCGGGTTTCTCCGCCTTGAGATGGGCCAGGGCCTTGTTGTGGTCTACTCCCCCCTGGAACAGACTAAGATCGAGCCGGATGTTGTTCTTGTCTATGTAAACCCTGCCCAATTGATGAGACTTATTCATGCTGCGACAAACCATTCAGGCAAACCGATCGAGAGCAATTTTTCTGGCAGGGCCGCTTCCTGTACAGAAGGGGTTTTAGGCGCTTTTCTTCACAACACACCAAAGGTAGTCGTCCCGGGTAACGGCGACCGGGTTTGGGCAACATGCCAGGATCATGAAATGATCATGGCCATTCCTGCCTCCCTTTTGACCGAGGTGGTGGATGGACTTGAAAAAACCCACCAGAAGGGCATCCGCTATCCGATCCCGACCTATATGCGGTATAGTCCTGAGGTCGCCTTTACCATTCCTCTTTCTGATATCTTTAAACTGGAAGAGGTAAACAAATTAGCAAAAAAATAGGGTTGGATAAAATCTAAAGAAAACCTGGAAAGCTACTTACTCATCAGGATGATGCTGCTATAATGGGCTATAACTCCTTCATTGGTCTGATCGGTATCTGTAAGAACAACAATCCCTATGAGAGCAGGGGGAGCACTTCTAAAGAATTGCTGGAAGTCTTCAAATAGATTGCGCTTTTCCCATACCCAGCGGTTTGCCCTTTCGTTTCCTCTTTCAACAACCACCATCTTGTGATTTTTTGAACCTGGATAGTCAATAACATCACCCTTGGGAAGATTGTTTCCCCAGATATAATCGATCTTAAAACCACGTGGCTCTTTGCCTCCTGGCTGAATCCCGAATGATTTGAAAAACTTGAGAATCTCTGGCGGTCCTTTTACAGGTTTTGGTTGCCTCTTCCCAAAAATAACCCTAATTCTTGCGGCAGCGTCGTTTCTGTCCTTCCGGGTTTCAATTGCCATTCCTACTGCCCTATTTATCTTCCAGCGCCATACAAGAACTGGAAACTTCTTAACATCAATTTCAAGCCTCTTTAAAACACCAGATGCGCTTCCTATACTCTTCACCCTGAGGATTGTCCGCTTTCCCTCCTTACTCAGAGACAGCTTGTTCTTGGCCGTTAGAAAATAGGGGATAATCTCCCATCCCTTAGGCACAGCGCTTGACTTCTTCTCCTTTTTAAAGCCAAGGAACTTGGTCTTGGCCTCTCCCTGAGATGGGCTTAACAAGACCAACAGAATCCCTAACACAATTATCCAGATCCAAAACCTTACAGTTTTTCGCTCTACCTGCATCTTATCTCTCCCCTACCCTGTTAATTATTTTCCTTCTAATTTTAATGTCAAGTCAAGTCAATTCATCTCCCAATCTTTGGCTCAATGTTATTAACTTAGAGAAATATTTCAACCGCAGATTTAAGCAGACCAATAATTCCGATGGTAGGCAGGCTTTTAATCACAGCCTATGGATGCTTCCAGAATGCATTTTTCGCAAAGCGATTGCATCGAAAAAAGTTTTGGGAGTATTAGCGGCTGATTAACTTGCCATTCAACAGGGCGTGGGTCAGTGGTTAATATAATTCAACATTGACATAGTCTATAACTCCAGATAATATCTAAAACCTTACATTATTTAATTGGAGGTAACATATGAAAATAAATCCTGACTATATAGCACCCTGTGGTC
>JAFDHR010000305.1 GCA_019308645.1 Deltaproteobacteria bacterium | reverse complement strand
TATCTACCTACTAAATTTTATTTAAATGCCCTTTACCCTATGCTAAATTTGCTATCAGCTATCAGCTTACGGACCCGAAACCAAGCAATGCAAATAGTCAAGCAAAAAATAATCCAGAAAATCCTGTACATCCTGTCGAAAAAAACGAGCATTCTCTCTTCCAATTTGATCGCACAAAATGGCATAAAATTTATGACGCTGTGTATAACACCGAACCCTGAAAGGAGCGAACATGTCCATATCCCCCCACGGCGGCAAACTCCTCCCTCTGTTAGCAAAGGGAGATGATCTAACAAAAGGTTTCAACAAAGCCAATAATATACCCCACATCACCATGAATTCCCGCGAGGTCTCTGATCTGATCATGCTGGGTATGGGTGCATTCAGTCCTTTAAAAGGGTTTATGGTCAAAGAAGACTATGAAGGGGTCCTTAAAGAGATGCATTGTAAGGATGGAATCTTCTGGCCGGTACCAATTACCCTTGCGGTAACCAACAAACACGCCGGCTCTCTCAAAGAGGGCCAAGAGGTGGCCTTGGTAGATGAAACTACAGGCGCAATTATGGGAATCATGACAATAGAGGAAAAATTTGCCTATAGCAAAGAATTGGAGGCAAAAAGCATATTCCAGACAACTGATACAAACCATCCAGGGGTAAATAAACTCTACGAACAAGGAGACATTCTTATAGGAGGGCCAGTAACGGTCCTCAGCGAAGGAGAATACCCGTCCCGTTTTCCTATTTATTACGCCCGCCCAGAGGAGGTACGCAAAATATTTGAGGAACGTGGATGGAGGCAGATTGCCGCCTTTCAGGTACGAAACCCGATTCACCGCTCCCATGAATATTGCACAAAGATTGCCTTAGAGATAAGTGATGGCCTCTTCATTCACCCCCTGGTAGGTGCACTAAAAGCAGATGATATTCCAGCGGAGGTGAGAATACGCTGCTATGAAGTTTTATTAGAAAACTATTACCCAAAAGACAATGTTTTACTGCGGGTCTATCCTATGGAAATGCGCTATGCAGGCCCTAAGGAGGCCCTCTTGCATGCTATTATTCGACAAAATTTTGGCTGTAGCCACCTTATAGTGGGAAGAGACCACGCAGGTGTTGGTAATTATTATGGGCCTTTTGATGCACAGAAGATCTTCGACACATTACAGCCGAATGATCTTGAAATTAAGCCCCTCAACATTGACTGGACATTCTACTGCTACAAATGTGAGGGTATGGCCTCGCTTAAAACCTGCCCCCATAGCACAGAAGACCGATGTCTGATCAGTGGAACAGAGCTCAGAAGGATGCTCTCCATGGGAGAGATGCCACCACCTGAATTCAGCCGCCCAGAGGTATTAGAGATTCTTATCAAATACTATAAGGAATTGAAAAATGGATAATCCCAAAAGCCAGAACATCACCTGGCATCATTCTATTATTACTAAAGAAGAGAGGGAACAATTACTTGGTCAAAAGGGAGTAACCCTGTGGTTTACAGGTCTTTCTCAATCAGGTAAATCTACCTTGGCTACTGAGGTAGAAAAGAGACTCTATGAAAGAGGCTACATTACCTATATTCTCGATGGGGATAATATTAGGCATGGCCTGAATAGAAACCTCGGCTTCTCCCCTGAAGATCGGCAAGAAAATATCAGAAGAATTGGTGAGGTAGCCCATCTCTTTAGCAAGGCTGGCATTATCAATATGACAGCATTCATATCCCCTTACCGAGCAGACAGGCAAAAAGCCAGGTCCCTCGCAAAGGAAGGTGAATTTATAGAAATCTTTTGTAGATGCTCCTTAGATGCCTGTGAAGACAGGGATCAAAAAGGGCTTTATAAAAAGGCACGGGCTGGAGAGATTCCGGAGTTTACCGGCATCTCAGCCCCCTATGAGGAACCAGAAAATCCTGAGATAACAATTGATACTGATAAAGAGACAATTGAACAAGGGGTTAGTAAAATAATCTCCTATCTCCAAACCAATGGCATCATAGAAAAATAAAGCTATTTACATGCTCCTTGCGATATATTATATAGAAGTTCGCAATGATCCCACTTATTGCAGATGGACAAAAGGGAGAGAAATTTAAAACTTAAGTTGTCCCACTTCACAATAAGTTCATTCAGAAACAACGTCCCCTTTCACACTATTTCACGTATGTTCATTCAGAAACAACGTCCCCATTCACGATCTTAGCGTTCGAAACATAGATCCCTATTAAAAAAGTTATGCAATCTCTGCACGAGCGTCCCCTATTATATTACAGTAATTGGTGAATTCAAGTTGCAAGTGCACCACTAACCGCTTCGCAAAAGACTTCATGAGGCGTCTGGTAATTGAGGCATTTCTTGGGCCTATGATTTAACTTTTTTACTGCCAGTGCAAGGACTATCTTCGTTACATTTCTAAAATTCGTTCCTTTTGGAAAATATTGTCGAAGTAAACCGTTAATATTTTCGTTTGAACCACGCTGCCAGGCCGAATACGGGTCGGCAAAATAAATACAAAGATCGGTTTTATCCTCAAGTTCTTTAAAAAGAGAAAATTCCTTTCCGTTATCGACGGTGAGGGTTTTTCGCATATTTTTTGGAATGCGTTGAAATGCCCTTGCAGATGCAATGGTCATTGTGTTGGCTGTTTTATCGGGCAGTTTTGCCGCGATAAGATAACGGCTTTTACGTTCCACATGGGATGCGATGCCGCCGGTTCCCTTAGCCCCTTCGACCGAATCGCCTTCCCAATCACCGAAACGCTGTCGACTATCAACAGCTTCAGGGCGTTTTCTGATGCTAACCCGACCCGGGATCAAACCACGGCCAGAGCCATAGTGGCGTTGTTTACGGCGTTTTTTGTGTAACCGGCGAAGATGAGTATACAGATCTCCGCCGTTAATAGCGTCAGTATAAATCCACTGGTAGATAGTTTCGTGACTGATACGCATTTTGATATTTTTTGGGTAATCAACCATAAGTCGACCGACAATTTCCTCGGGCGACCAATCCTGTATCAGTTTACGTTTAACGTAGCAAACCAATTGGGGGTTGGCCTGTCTGACATAATGATGAGCGAAGCGTTTTCTTTGATCCGCGTATTCTTGCGCAGCATCATAGTAGTAGACCGCATCATCCGCATAAGTCGGCCGGTTTCGTTTGATTTCCCGACTGATGGTTGTGTGATGCCGATTGAGCTGCCGAGCAATCTCTCGCAGGCTTAAATCGTTAAGGACTAAATAGGTAATGACATAGCGTTCCTTAGATGATAAATGTGAATAGGACATGATGGGCTCCTTCTGGTTTGTGGGTTGGTGGTTCTCCTCACAATACCAGACTGCCTGTCATGTCAACTATTTGTTTTATTTGGTGCACTTTGAAGTTGAATTCACCCTTAAATATTCAAAAAAGGGGGACGACCTTAAATATTCAAATAACTCAAGTTTCCAGCTGGTAACCTTGTTCCTTTGCCATTTTCTCCCCTCGCTGAACTGCATAACTGACAGCGGCAGGAGTCATGTCAAATTTTCTCGCCAAATCCACCATAGACATCCCCAATTCAACCACAGACCAATAGCAGAGTAAATCCCTGGCCTGGACCCGGTTTTGTTGCCTCCCTCTTCCGGTTATGTAATCCTTTTCCACCTGGAATAATATGGAGATCCTCTCAACAACCTTTTCAAAATCATAGCCCAG
>JAFDHR010000304.1 GCA_019308645.1 Deltaproteobacteria bacterium | reverse complement strand
AAATGACTAAACAGGTAAAGGAAACAAAGGGAGGGACGGAAAGAAATATGCTCAACTTCACATAATCCAGAACTTCACATAACACGCCTTATGTTGAGCTCAACATAAGAAATGGTTTGATAAGAGGGCCCAGGCATAAACAATCCATGACCCATGTGAGCATAGTTCTTCTATGCGCTTAATGAAATCCTCCCGATCATTCTTATTCCTGAATATCTTTATCTTTTCAATACTACTGTTGGAGCACAGCGAAAATCCCGATTCATCGGGGCCCATTACGTGGTGTAAAGTGCCAGGGGCATCCAGTCGTGGTTGTCTTGGCATACATGGTTTGTATCTAAGTTTATCTAAATTGTTAAGTTCATTCAGAAACAACGTCCCCCTTTATGAGTACAATGGGAAAAACAAACTACTGACAACTGGCTGTGGACATTACTAATCTTAAAGAGTCTTTCCGCAGTAAGGGCAGAAGGTAAAATCCCGATCCACTTTCCTTCCACAGGAGGGGCATCTTTTTTCGCGCATTGGCCGTTCAACACCCGTACTGTAGCCATGTTCATCAATGATAGTATTGCACTTTTCACAGATTAAAAATGGGGTGCCTCTTTTCACAGGAAAAAGAGGTATAAAAAACAGGCTCACATACTGATCCACCCTTTTTTGATAAATCTCAAAATTGCCACATACAGGGCATGATCTTGCCTGTTTATCAATGAGGACAGTTTTTGGTTGAATCCCACCAATAAAGAAGAACATTAATGCCTTCTTTTTCTATCTACTAAAAATAGGGTTCAATCCTGCAAGATAACCATTTTCATCTTATGTATGAATCGTCTTAGAAGCAACCAAAAATAGAAAATAAAATGATAGTGTTCACATATTATATGTTCTTACCGAGTAACCATTCAGGTTGTCTGGTTTACGGTTCACGGTTGCTCTCTTTCCGCTCTTCATACCCGCCTGCCGTCCGGCGGGCAGGCGTGAACCCTGGAACTTTGAACCTGAGTTACCTTACCGATACTAAATCAATTTAATTTTAGTCATAACAATGGGCTACTCCATTTTATAATTTCAATATGTAAGGTCTGATGCTACACTCCTGGTTGAAGAAACCACGATTTGAATCGAGAAGGCCAATGAATCGGACTGCACAGCCTTCGCCAGGCGAGCTTGGCCATGGTGAATTGCTGCTCATCGAGAACTATCTCGCCATATACCTCCTTATTGAGGGCCTCTGCTATCAATCCTATCTCTCTGTTCAGTGTGGGAAATTGATGCCTCAGACGCACACCATACTCCGTGGGTGTTTCGCTTAGCAAATGAGGCAAACCGCTATGGCGGCCCCAATTTAGAAGTGCGCTGTAGAGCTGAACTGCACTTCTGTAGCCCTTTACCCTGCGAACTATATTATCCCAGCAATGTATCAGAGCTGACCGTAGCTGCGCAGCCCACAATGAAATAAGGCTCCATTGGATTTGTCTCTTCTCTTTCTTAGTAGTTCGAGAGAAGAGCCACCGAAATAGGCACCACATACCCAGGCCACAAAGAATGAGTGCAATCAATACACCCAGGCCCAAGAAACCCCAGCTGAATACCTTTTCAAAAAGCTCTGTCCACCAGCTACTCTCAGTCGAAGATAAGAATTCCATCTTATCTCCTCCGGATGAAGAAGACGCCATCTCAGGTCGACTTCGACTATGCATGAAAAGGAACCGCAAAATAGCCACCAAGATAGGGCTTAATGGTGCGGCCGCACTCTTTAACACGCCGTAGCCCATCTCGGCAGCTGTTCTCAGGTAGGGCAAAAAAAGGAGTACCAGGCCCCCGCTAAAGGCAAGAACAACCACGGTAAAGGTCACAATTACCCCAATACCCTGGTAGCCTGAGAGAAAATCCCTCTGGGCGCTGCTCTGATTCCGGGCCATGCCGATCGCCAACAGGCTAAATATAAAAAATGGAAACAGCAAAAGCTCAGGTGTGGAATCCTGTATATCAATCCCTCCTTTTACAAGTAAAAGGAATTTGGCGAGTAAGAGACAAAAGAAGGCTGCCACTCCTAAATCAAAGCGGGTGCAAACGGTGAGGTAGGCAGCCGATCTGCGGGCTAAGGTCACTCCCCCTACCCAAAACAAGAGGGCAAAGAAAAGGATTATCACGAGGATAAACCACTCCAGGGGATCTTTCGGTTGCCTGAAGCAGGTCAATAGCCACCATTGGTCAAAAAAAGGATTCGACTCATAGAAGAACACATGTACAATTCTCGAGGTGGCCAGCAGAAGTCCGAACACCTGGAGACCTAAAATCAGGATCACCCGCCAACCACTTCCCTGGACAACCAAGGTAAGCAGGGCTGCCAGTGCAAATGTTCCGATTGCCTCTGGTAAGGGAAAGGGTCGATGCAGTATTGAGGCTATAATAAAGGTTGCCCATGCATAGAGCCAGCACAGCTCCATGCCCGCGCCAGCTAAAAACAAGAGGCTTCCTTTTTGGCTTTTCATTCCCTTTCCGTTTCTTTGATTCTGATCTCATCAAGGTTATACACCTTACCCCGCACTTTATACTCATTATCTCCCAAGAGAGCTCGAGGCCGGCACACCACGAACACCATGGGTATTTTTCGGTGCGAAAAGTACCCCTCTGTAGTGAGTGCGGTCATATCTTCTTTGTATGAGAAGTGAACACAACTCACGCCCCATGTCAGCTGGAGCCCGCGGTGTAATGTATCTACGAGATCCCCTTTTACTTTCATTTTCAACCTTGCCAGTACCTCCAGAATAGCAGGCAACTGCTGCGGATTTCTAACTATGGGAAGAATTGTCGGGCCTCCATCTACCACGCCATTGGTCACGAATCCCACAGCGTAACCCTTCTGATCAAATTGAACTGCCAGGGATGCCACTGCCTCAAGGGTGTGTTCGAAATCCTCTGCCGCATTATTTTTTTTAAATTCATCCACGTCAACGACTAATAGAATCTTGAGTTGTTCTGAGGGTTCAAAGACCTTTTCCTGGAGCCGGTTTTGGCGTGCACTCGCCTTCCAGTGAATGTATCTGGCTGGATGCCAGTGTTGGTAATCCCTGGTGCCGAGTATATAAATAGGATCCTGCACGGGACTCTTGGCCCCTGGAACGCCGAAAAAATCCCGCCTTGGCAAGAAAATTGGTTTCAATGGAACAAGACGCGGATACACTATGACATGAAGGTCCTCCTGCTCCTCTCTTTCCCTATAAAAAAAACCAAAAAGATCGCCCACCTTTACATAGGGTGGCCCTACGTGATGTATACCTCTTTGTTGTGCAACTAACTTACGATTGAAGTGTGCCCTTTGGTACCACAACAGGCCACTTTCATTTGTGAATGTCCTATCCCCGGAGGAGGGATTCAGCGAGCCATCTACAGGCACCTTCATCTGGAGCCAGACTGGTAGGAACTTGGCATTTTCCACACGTATATGCAGGGTGAGTATTTCATCTGGAAATACCTTCCCTTTGTCAATCATTGAATAGCATTTTATTCCGGAGAGGCTAACCCTACTCCACAGTCTGGCACCGCCCATTACACCTAACACCAGTAGTGCCAAAACAGAGAGATCTCTTTGACTGTGCAATAATGCTACAAAAAGAAGGATTCCCACGAAGAATTGCATCAGAGGGACAATGAAGATGGTTGGCAATCTGCTTTCTTGTGCTTCCATAACCATCATCTTAGGTGGTGGCTGCAGGTACTGGTATTTG
>JAFDHR010000303.1 GCA_019308645.1 Deltaproteobacteria bacterium | reverse complement strand
CTATAATAAGGGTTTACTATGGCAGAAAACTCGGCTCCCTTACTTAAAGTCAACAACATCGAGGTCATCTATGAACATGTCATACTGGTCCTGAAAGGCGTTTCCCTGGATGTGTATGAAGGACAAATTGCCTCTCTGCTGGGTGCCAACGGGGCTGGTAAGAGCACCACCCTGAAGGCTATCTCCAACCTGGTCAAGGCCGAGCGGGGCGAAGTAACAAAAGGGACCGTGGAGTTTGACGGAAGGCGGGTTGATAAACTGTATGCGCCCGAGCTTGTGAAAATGGGCGTCATCCAGGTGATGGAAGGAAGGCACACATTTGAGCATTTGACCGTTGAAGATGATCTTCTCACAGGCGCATATACCAGAGGCCGCGACAAGAAAGGAATCAAGGAGGCCCTGGAGAATGTCTACAAATATTTTCCCCGTCTTAAGGAGCGCCGTCATGCAACGACCGGTTATATCTCTGGCGGTGAGATGCAGATGTGCGCTATTGGGCGGGGCCTCATGGCAAAGCCCAGGATCATGCTCCTTGATGAGCCCTCTATGGGTCTGGCTCCCTTACTGGTGAAAGAGATTTTCGAAATCATCGTCAGGCTCAACAAGGAGGAAAAGGTGGGGATGCTGCTGGCCGAGCAGAATGCAGCCATGGCTCTTGAGTATGCCGAGTATGGCTATGTCATGGAGAATGGTCGGGTCGTCCTGGATGGGGATGCCGAGACCCTTAAAGACAACGCCGATGTAAGGGAGTTCTACTTAGGCCTGACTGAGATCGGGAAAAAAAGCTACCGTGATGTGAAGCACTACCACAGAAGGAAACGGTGGCTGGCTTAATCACTCCTCAATTCCGGCCAGATATCTGGCTATACTTTTCTTATACTCAAGATCGTATTCAGAGCGTATGCCTATCTTCTCCATGATAGGGGAACCCCCGCCATGCACTCCAGCATACTGTGCCCATCCACCCATGGCTGAACATGAAAAATCTGAAATAAACCGATAGAGTCTGTGCAGCTTTTCCGGGGAAATCCCAGGCTTCCTGCTTATGTACTTCTCCAGATAGGGGCCGGTCTCCGGGTTGAGCCAGTCTTCCTCGGGTGGAAGGGTTGAAGGAAGCCCACCAGCAATTGCGGCCAGGATATCGTATTCATGGTAGATATTTGTGCCTGCCAGGTATCGGCCCGTATTGGAATAGAGAAACTTGGGCCGGTAAATCCCTGAAGATGTTTTCTCGGCCTTGGCTGCTGCAGCGATCCCCGAGGCATACACCAACTCAGCAATGATCATCAATTCAGTCAGTTCGTCCTGGATATGAGGTGCAGTTGCCACCCCATTGTACTCAGCAACAAGGGCAGTAGCACCCATAATAATGTCGGTTACGGCAGGCTTGCACCCGCAATAGGAGTGTCGGTGAAAACCTGCAAAAGTTAATGCCATGCGGCCTGCAAATTCCCATTCTCCGCACATAAAAACCCGCTCCCAGGGAACAAAGACATCATCGAAGACAAGCACTGAATCAGAGACCCCATAATGATTGTAAGGGGCGGTAAGCTTTATGCGTGGACGAGGGGTAACTATGCGGGAAATAATTTTTACCCCTTCAGCATCCGCTGGAATAGAAAATGACACGGCCCAATCACCTTCCTCCTTGGTTAATGATCGGGTTGGGATCACCAGGTGTTCATCCACATAAGGTCCCATGGTAATGTGATTCTTGGCCCCTCTGACCACAATCCCTTTCTCGTTTCTCTCCACAACATGAAGGTATAGATCGAGATCTTCCTGTTGAGAGGGACGTTTCTTTCTATTACCTTTGGCATCGGTTTGGGCCGTACTTCCCACGAGGTCATTGGCCTGGTAGTATTTTAAAAACTCTATGAAATTATCATGGTAATTGGTTCCCTTGGCATCATCTATATCCTTGGTAACAACCCCTATTCCGTTTAGGGTATCTGTAGCCATGCAGCGCTGGACACACCCTCCTACACGATGGCAACATTTCCGTTTCATCTCCTGCTGTGTATAGAGGTCTTCGATGCTGAGATTCAGAGAGGTAAATCGGTTTATCTCCTCACCAGTAAGGTGTGATTTCGTTACCACCAGGTCTTTTAATTCAGGATCATTTACCGCATCAAAGGTAAACCGTAGCGTATTAATAGGAAGCCTTAGGATGGGATCATCTCTCCTGATTTTTCTTCCATGGGCATATACATTGGGTTTCATTCCTTTTAGTCTCTCAACATATTCTTCTGAAGTCTTTAAGGCCATGCTTTCCCTCCTATTGTTCAGATTGCAAATATATCTATTTTGTTTATCATGATTGTGAAAGAATTAGAATAAGATATATAATTATTTTCTAAAAATCACAGAGGCCTTGAACAGTCAAATTGATTATGATATGAATAAAAGAATAAAAGCGTATCCAAGTGCACCCTGTATTTGGAAAAGAGCTGTTCTCAGATAACCAAGGGGAATGGAGAGGATAACCAAGTACTACGTATTATTATGATATTTCATTAATTCCCTATATGTGGTATAATAATTTTATTAGCTCTTTATATTTGAAATTCGTACAACCTGCCCGCCATCCGGCAGGCGGGTCTGCGTCCAAAAAGGAAATTCCAATATAATTGAATTAAAAAAACGATTAACAACTTTGCAGGGTACAATCCCTGATAGAAAGGAGGCAAAAAAATGTTAGATTTTTCATACACGGAAGAACAGAAGATCTTGAAAGATACGGTGAAAAAGTTTACCAAAAATGAGATTATCCCCGTATGCCTGGAGTTTGAAAACGATTTAGAGGGGAAATTGGCAGATGAAATCTTTGAGAAGGCGGCCAAGATTGGTATCTTAGGAACAGTGGTCCCCAAGGAATACGGTGGATCGGGTGGAAGAGGAATAGAGGCCAACATCGTTTTGGAAAATCTTTCATATGGCGATGTAGGTATCGGCTGTGCCATAGGAGCTAGCTGGTGGGCTCAAACTGCAATTCTAATGAGGGGCAGTCAAGGATTGAGAGATGAGTGGTTTCCGAAACTTGCATCCAAAGAAGAAGCTCATTTATGCTGTATGGCAGCAACAGAACCATCCGGAGGAACAGATGTTGAAGATCCTGCAATGGGATTTAAAACAGTACAAACTATTGCCACAATAGAGGGTGATGAAATTATATTGAATGGCCGAAAGATGTGGCCCAGTAATTTTGATATCGCCTCCCTGTATGTTGTCGTCTGTACCACAGATCAGAAATTAGGTGAAGCGGGCTCACTTTTAGTAGCTGTACCTGCCGGTACGCATGGACTCTCCTTTGGAAAGAACGAGTTGAAAATGGGACATCACGCAGACCGAAACGGTGAGATTATTTTTGACAACGTTCGGGTACCTAAAGATAACATGCTGGGTAAGGTGGGAGAGGGCGTTAAGCTTTTAGACAAGACCCTGATATACAACCGGGTGGGGCCAGCCTCTATGGCCCTTGGTGCTGCGCAAAGGGCCTTTGATCTGGCTCTGGATTTTACCAAGACCAGAATGGTAGGCGGTATTCCCCTCTACGAACATGAACTGGCATCTGCGATGCTCTTTGATATGGAAACAAAGCTCCATGCCTCCCGTTTGCTCTGGCAGAGGGCAGCATGGGTTAATATGACAACCAAAGGAAACATACATTATTCCCATATGGCCAAGGTATTTGCTACACAGTCTGCCATGGAGGTGGCAACAGATGCTGTTGAG
>JAFDHR010000014.1 GCA_019308645.1 Deltaproteobacteria bacterium | reverse complement strand
CTGTCCACTGCCCTTCCAGCTTCTCTGAGATGTTGCCCTCTGCTCTGCCATGGCCTGATCAAAGCCTTGAATGTCTATGCTGAAATCATCATCCCGGGCTATATCCTCTACCAGATCCGGGGGGAAACCAAAGGTATCATAAAGCCTGAAAACCAAACTGCCAGGAATAATATGACTCTCCTTTGAACGCAATCCATCCATCTCTTCCTTTAAAATAGAAAGGCCATGGAAGAGGGTGTCGGCAAATCGTTGCTCCTCATTGATCACTACTTCATCAATAAATCTTTTGGATTGTCCTAACTCCGGATAATCAGGGTTCATTAGATCAACGACCTTATCTGTGAGACGATGCAGAAATGGGCCCTTTAGGCCGAGAACCTGGCCGTATCGTATGGCCCGCCTGATTATCCGCCTAAGCACATAACCTCTGCCATCATTTGAAGGCATAATACCGTCAGCTATAAGGAATGCAGCTGCCCGGCTGTGATCTGCAATTACCTTGAAGGAGATATCGCTTTTACTGTCCTGGCCATATCGTAATTCTGTCAATTCCTCTGTGAGTTTTACAATATCAACAAAGAGATCGGATTCGTAATTTGAATATACACCTTGCAGAACCGCAGCCAATCTCTCCAGACCCATACCTGTATCTATGTTTGGCCTGGGAAGGGGGGTGAGTTCGCCATTAGGCTCTCTATTATACTGTGTAAAGACCAGGTTCCATATCTCTAAATATCTGTCACAGTCACAGCCTGGTTTACAGGTGGGCTTGCCACAGCCAACCTCAGGACCTTGATCAATATAAATCTCCGAGCATGGTCCACATGGGCCAGTGTCTCCCATGGACCAGAAATTGTCCTCATCTCCTAAGCGCAGGATCTTTTCATGAGGCACGCCTATATTTTCATTCCAGATTTTATATGCCTCATCATCATCTGTATAGACGGATACCCACAACTTTTCTTCTGGCATACCATATCCAACGGTCAGGAGTTCCCACGCCATATCAATTGCCCCTTCTTTGAAATAGTCGCCAAAGGAAAAGTTGCCCAGCATTTCAAAAAAGGTATGGTGCCTGTTAGTATAGCCTACCTCGTTAAGGTCATTGTGTTTTCCTCCAGCTCTGACACATTTCTGGGAGCTCGTTGCCCTTGTATATGACCTTTTTTCAATACCGAGGAATAGATTTTTAAATGGGGCCATGCCAGCATTAATAAAAAGCAGTGTTGGATCATCCTGTGGTACCAAAGAAGCGCTTTTTATTATCTCATGACCGTGATCTTTAAAGTAATCTAAAAATTTTTCTCTGACTTTTCTGCTATCCATATACATCTAGCCGTCTATTTAAGTTAAGATCTTAATATTTGTTTCAAGTTCTTGTAACGCCAATAAGGTTCAGAAGATAATTGGGATCGTAGAACGGTTGCGGTTGTGCAGCTCGAGGCCGAAGGGCGCAACCGTAGAACATTAGACGAAATCACCATCGTTTCGCCTAAAGCAATATGATATTTACTCTTTTAACTCGTCCGTTTTAGGGAGAGCTTCGCCTTTTTTCTCACCTAAGCCAAGCTTTTCCTTTACCCTGTCAGAGATATCTTTCATTATATCCGTATGCTCGGCCAAAAATCTTCGAACATTCTCCCTTCCCTGGCCAATCCTTTCTTCATTAAATGAGAACCAGGCGCCACTCTTCTCAACTATATCTAATCCAACCCCTAAGTCTAATATGTCTCCCTCCTTTGATATCCCGCTCCCAAAAATAATATCAAACTCGGCCATCCTAAAAGGAGGGGCAATCTTATTTTTTACTACCTTAACCCTTGTTCTATTTCCTATTTTTTTGTCCCCCTCTTGTATGGATGCAATCCTTCGAATATCAAGACGTTGAGTTGCATAAAACTTGAGCGCATTTCCACCGCTAGTGGTCTCTGGGTTCCCAAACATTACCCCGATTTTCATCCTGATCTGGTTTATAAAAATGACACATGTCATTGATCTACTGATACTTGCCGCCAATTTTCTAAGGGCCTTTGACATCAATCTCGCCTGTAATCCAACCTGCTGATCTCCCATTTCACCTTCTATCTCTGCCCTTGGAACAAGGGCTGCAACAGAGTCGATTACCAGGACATCCATGGCCCCGCTTCTTACCAGGATTTCAGCGATATCTAGCGCCTGCTCACCATTGTCTGGTTGGGAGACAAGAAGATCATCAACATTGACTCCCAGTCTCCTGGCATATGCCAAATCAAGGGCATGCTCCGCATCTATAAAGGTAGCCATTCCATCCTTCGCCTGTGCCTCTGCAACAATATGAAGGGCAAGAGTCGTTTTTCCTGAGGACTCTGGTCCAAAGATTTCTATCACCCTCCCCCGTGGCACACCACCCAGACCAAGGGCTGCATCCAGGGCAAGCGAGCCTGTAGAGATGACAGGAATATCCATAACCGCCCCACCTCGACCCAATTTCATAATAGAGCCCCTTCCAAACTGCTTTTCAATCTGTGTAATAGCCAAATCCACAGACTTGTTTTTTTCTGAATTTGCTGCCATAACAATCCCCCCTCTTTTCCAAAACCTCATTAAATAGTGTAGAGAAATTCCATTTTAGACGCAGACCCGCCTGCCGTCCGTCGGGCAGGGCCTGAGCCCGCCCGGCATACGCCTGAGGCGAAGCCGATGGCGGGCAGGTATCCCATTAGGGCGATGTCCCTGAATTCTCCGCCCTCAATGGCCACGTAGCCATTTTTGTATAAACCGGCCCATCTGGCTTGAGATCACTTTTATAAAGAATAAGTTCATTCAGCTGATACAGGTCACTATTAATATCATGATATCTGTCGAGAATCCATTTCATATCCTCAGGCCGATCTAAATGGCCCTTAAAGCGGCCAAGCGTGAGGTGTGCTCTAAATGGCCTTTTTTCCGGCATAAAACCCAAGCCTTTTAGTTCTTCCTGTAACTCATCCCTGAGATTTGACAATCTCCCTATATCTCCATCAAGGCCAATCCAGATAACCCGCGGCCTTCGCCAATGTGGGAATACCCCAACAGCATTGAGCTTAGCCTGAAATGCAGAAAAGCCTTTTACCACCAGATTCACCTTTTCTTCTATATCACCTATTGTATCTTCATCAACAGAGCCAAGAAACAGTATAGTAAGGTGAATATTGTCTGCCTTAACCCATCTCACTGGCAGGGCTGTTTTTTTTAATTCTTTGGAAACAGCCCTGATTTGTTCTCTGATCTCAACTGGAAGTTCAAATGCCAGGAATGAACGGATACCCATTGAGATATCTCCTTACCCAGTCAAGGGCCATCTCTGAAGTATTATATTTTACCTTATCTCTGTCTCCTGAAAAGCAGTATTTTCCAGAATATATTTCGCCATCTACCGAGAGACCAATAAATACCGTACCAACTGGTTTATCCTCTGATCCTCCGAGAGGTCCGGCAATTCCTGTTACAGCAAGCCCCATATCAGTTTTTGCAATTTTCTTGACACCCTCGGCCATTTCCCGTACCGCCTGATCACTGACAGCCCCATATGAGTCTATGGTTTCTTGCATTACCCCAAGCATCTCGATCTTGGATATGTTACTGTAAACAATAAGACCTCTTTCAAAATAAAGAGAGCTGCCTGATATAGATGTAAGCCTGTGACCAATAAGACCGCCTGTGCATGATTCCGCTACAGAAATCGTCATCTTCCGCTCCTTTAACAACTCTCCAACAACAGACTCCATAATTGTATCACCAGATGCAAATATATAAGGCCCTAAAAGATGCCTGATTTTTTTCTCTGCCCTATTTAATTCCCTTTCAATCTCTGTATCGTTTTTCCCCCGAACCGTGATAGTGATATGATTTTCAGGGAAGGAGGGGTAAAATCCAAACATTACCCGTTTCAGTTCATCACTGAGACCTTTGAAAACATCTGAAATACGGGATTCACTTAGTCCATAGACTTTCAGTATTCTATGCCGTGGGACAGCAGCTGGTTTGTACCTTCGCAGAATATCCGGAATAACACACCTATTCATCAACTCCCTCATCTGCTCAGGTACACCTGGTAGAAAGTAGAGGAGACTTTCCCCCTTAGATAGTGAAAAGCCACACATCTTCCCTTGAGGGTCTAACATTTTTGCACCTTTTGGAAGCCAGGCCAATTTCTCTAAAGAAGCAGACCAGTTTAAGGCTGATTTTTTTGTAGTATTCTTTATGTGATCAAGAACGGCCTGATCAAGGAAAAGAGGCATATCTAAGGCCTTGGATGCTATCTCGGCGGTAAGATCATCCTCGGTAGGGCCTAAGCCACCAGTAACAATTACAAAATAAGACCTTTTTACCGCTGACCGCAGCACAGAAGAAAGTGTATCGTAGTTGTCGCCAACGGTTCTGATTTCGCTTGCTTCAAGACCATGGGATAAAAGACAGCCTGATGCATACCAGCCATTAAGATCTCTTGTCTTTCCTGAGATCAATTCATTGCCTATGATTATGATCTCTGTTTGCATAATTTTTTTAATGCTCAGCGACTAATTCCTAAATTCTTAAATCCCTAAATTCCTTAATTCCTAAATTCCTTAATTTCTAAATTCGTAAATGCCATCATTCGAGCATATACAGGAAAAACCATAAAGATAGATGGGCATAGAAACCGGCTATAAGATCGTCAAGAACGACTCCAAGTCCTCCCTTTACCTTTTTTTCTATTTTCTTTATCGGAGGTGGTTTGAGAATATCAAAAAACCTAAAAAGAAAAAACCCTGCTATCAGGTTTCTCAAGGTAAAGGGGATAAAAATAATGCTCAATAAAAACCCGGCTACCTCATCAATAACGATCGCACCTGGATCAACCGTGCCCAGGATACATTGGCTTCTATGAGATGACCATATTGCTACTATGATTGTTATAAGTAAAATTAAGGCCTGATATATAGCCCCTAAAAAATCTATTAAAAAATATAAAGGTATTGCCCCAGCTGTGCCAAAAGTACCTGGCATGCCAGGAAAAAGCCCTGTGCCGAACCAGATGGATAAAATTAAGGCAACCTTGTCGACAAAATTAGCGCTCTTGAATGCCTTTAATATATTTAAATTATCAGATTGATTGTTAGACATCAAGCAGGAATAATTTTTAAAAGTAACGTAAGGCTTCAATCCTCATCCAGGATCTTACGAACTGTTTGTAGCATCCCTCTCATATCATAAGGCTTGCTGATGAAACCTTTTGCTCCAGCTTTGAGGACTTCCTTAGCGGGCCCATTGATAGAATAACCACTTGCGATAATAATCCTTGACTTTGGATTCAACTTGAGAAGTTCTTCAAGGCATTTCCTTCCACCCATCCCAGGCATAATTATATCCAAAATAACCAGATTGATTTCCTCCTTCTTCTCACGGTAGATCTCCAGGGCGCTTTCCCCATCTGAGGCCATAAGCACCGTGTAGCCAAACCTGGCAAGGATATCTTTACAAAGTTCTCGGATAGGCTCTTCATCATCCACTAACAAAATGGTTTCGGTGCCTCCTTTGATGGGAATCTTTTCCTTTTTTGACTCCACTCTTTCTGCTTCTTTTTCAATAATAGAAAAATAGATTTTAAAGATAGTGCCCTCATCTGGCTCGCTGTAACACATGATATATCCATTGTGGCTTTTAACAATGCCATAGACCATAGCCAGGCCAAGCCCTGTGCCCTTGCCAGTCTCTTTGGTGGTGTAAAAGGGCTCGAAGATGTGTCTGAGGGTCTCCTTATCCATACCGTGGCCATTGTCAGAGATGCTAAGCTTAACATACTGCCCTGGCTTTGATCCTGAATGGATTTTGCAGTATTCCTCATCTAAAATCACATTTTCTGTCTCAAATATCAGTCTGCCGCCATTAGGCATGGCATCCCTGGCATTGACTCCAAGATTCATCATAATCTGTTCTATCTGAGCAGGATCTGCATTGATGATTTTAATGTCTTTTGAGAGATGTAATTCGATATTAATCATCTTTGGGATAGTCCGCTCAAGCATTTTAGAGACCTGTTCAATTTCGTTGTTGAGATCCACGGGCCTGAGTTTACTTTCCACTTTCCGGCTAAAAATCAGGAGCCGTTTGGTAAGATCACTGGCCCTCTGTGCAGATTTTTCGATTGCTTCAAGCTTCTCATAGTCAGGATTGCTCGGCTCCTTTCCCATCAAAAGGATCTGGGTATAGCCGAAAATTGCCTGAAGAATATTATTAAAATCATGGGCAATGCCACCTGCTAAGGTACCAACGGCCTCCATCTTCTGGGCCTGTTGGAGTTGAGCCTCGAGTTTCTTTTTCTCTGTGATGTCAATAAATATATCTAGCAGATGTGGCTGACCGCTCAATAGAATGGGGGTAGCGGTCTTTAGAATGGGTACTTCTGCTCCAGTTGCTGTAAGAAGTGTTCTCTCTGAGTTATCTACCTCTTGTCCGAGATCAGTAATCGGGCACTTTCCCTTTTCTGCTGGGCAGATATATTTATGGCACACATGACCAATAATCTGCTCCTTAGGAGCGCCTATCATTTCGATGGCAGCAGGATTTGCATCAACAATGGTGTGTGTTTCTGTATTGATGATCACAATTCCTGCTTGAACGGAGTCCATTATGGTCTTTAAACGCTCTTCGCTATCCCGCAACTCCTCCTCGGCCCGCTTGCGCTCTGTGATGTCTTCATAAAGACTAATACCGCCTAAAAAGTTTCCATCCTCAGATGTAATTCTATTGTATATAGCCCTCATGGGCGTAAGTTTGCCCCCGGTAACGGATAGATAATCGCCTTCGTAATAACCGGTTCCTCCTGATAGAGCTCTCTCAACTGCTGACAGCATTTTTTTGTCTCGCAAAGATTTGAGCATATTAAATCCAATAAGCTTTTTCCTTGTAGATCCAATAATTTCTACAAATTTTTTATTACAATCCACAATGACCCCTTTCTGATCAAAGTGTATTATTCCAAGGGGAGATTGCTTAAAAAGCATACGATAACGTTCTTCACTTTTTCTTAACTCTTGTTCTACACGCTTGCGTTCGGATATATCCACATAGTAACCTAAGATCGCCGGTCTTCCATTATAATGAACGGAGGTGATTGTCTGTTCTATCCACCTCGTTTCACCAGTTTTATTAATAACCCTTAATTCAAATGTAAGAATAAGTTTCCCCTTTAACATTTGAATGGTATTTTCTCTGACCATATTTCTGTCTTCGGGAAGGATGAAGGCCAGAGAATCCTTACCTAAAAATTCATCTTCTTTGTAGCCTGTGAGCTGAAGGAACTGGGGGTTTATTAATTGAAACTTTCTATCCTGAATAATAAATAGGCCAACAGGTGATCTATCAAATAATGTCCGGAACAATTCCTCTGCCTGCTTACGCTCGCTAATGTCTTGATAAATCCCATATGCACCTACCAGCTTTCCATCTATGACCACTGGTACACCAAAAATTTCAACGTATATATTTGTGCCATCTTTCCTTTTTCGTTCACCGTATCCATGAATTGCTTTGCCCCTAAGGGTTTCTTTTGTGTATGATACAGCTTCTTTTATGTATTGTTGCCCTGCAATGAGTTCATCAAGATTGTTGCCGACGATATCAGATTCTTTAAATTGAAAGAGCTTTTCAAAATCTCGGTTACACGAAATAATAGTTTGACCCTCATCAAGAGTTACTATGGCTAATGAGCTGTATTTAAGTAATGATTCTAAATGCTTTTTCTGATGCTCGAGTTTCTCCTTGGTCTTCTTAAGGCCAGTTTCTAATTCCTCAAATTTGGTAATCTTTAGGCGCATTTCTGTCAGTTCATGCATGAGTTGTTCCTTGGTTTTATCTGCATCTTTCATTTTCATACCTTTTTGATAATTGCGTCTTTTTGTACAGAAAATCACCCTTCCTTTCGCAAGAGGTCATGCGTTCCAACCCGACGGAGTTCTAAAACCCTACTTTCATACCTAAGGGTCAGGCGATAGCCTTTGCTTACCCTTATCGCAAAGATGCCCGTACCTTTAAGTTTTTTCAGCCTGAGAGATGGATGTCTTGGGTTCTCAAGGAGGAGAGTGAGTTGCTTGTCAACCTGGGCCTGTATCTCTGCTGATAGTGTTCGATAATCCTTCAGAAAAGAGTTTGTGCGTCTAATCTTCACGATGCAAATCTTTCAAAAGGTCGTCCAGTATATCGAACTCTTCATACCGTCCTGCGTATAGATCCTGGTCTGCCTCCTTTTCTCTTGCTTGCCACTCCGGGGTCCAAAACCAGGCCTGGTCTCTCGGAACCTTGATGGTCTTAATGGGGATCAGGTGTGCTGCGTTTCCTTCAATCTCGAATTCCAACTCATCTCCGGGTTGTAGACCCAATGCCTCCATAACCTTTTTAGGAATAGAAATTTGCCTTTTACTGCTAATTTTCATAGTTTTACCTTATTACTGTTTTACAGTAAAATAGATTTTTTTCTTTACTTTTGTCAAGAACAAAGTTAGTTTCCGAAATATTCCTTTACAGCCTTTAGTGATATCCTCTTTCGAGGATAGAGGAAGCGCTTTTTGTATTTGTTAATCCTCTCTAAAGACTTCTCTAATCTTTCATAGGGAATATTTCCTTGTAGAATTTTATCTCTTATAAACCCTATGCTGTCAAGGAGGATGGACTGGCTTTTACAAATAAGTAATAGATCAATACCTGCCTCAAAGGCATCTGCTGCGCCTTCAGGCAGCCCTCTTTCTCTCACTATTGCACCCATCTCCAGATCATCTGAGATAATCAACCCATCAAAGTTCATCGTTTCTCTCAAGAGATTAGTCATAATTTTTCTTGAAAGGGTTGCTGGTGTACCTAATTCAAGGGCCGGGTAAACAGCATGAGAGGTCATTATGGCAGAGACATTTGCCTCTATGGCGCCTTGAAAAGGAGCAAGATGGACAGATTCCATCTCTTCAAAAGTGGCATGAATAGTTGGAAGGTGTAAGTGTGGATCGAGATCTGATTTTCCTAAGCCAGGAAAGTGTTTGGCAACAGCCATTATACCCCCTTGCTGCAGGGTATTGATAACTGTTTTTCCCAATTTAGTTACCAGCAAAGGATCCTGAGAAAAGCTTCGTCCTATAAGATGAGGGTCCATATGTGCTTGAGCTACATCAATAACAGGGGCCATATTCATATTAAGCCCAACCAGAGACATTTCCCTGGCAGTAGTGCTGGCAAATTGAAGGGCGCTCTTTTCTGGATTAGGGCTTTCTCCTATACCTGCATTCCCTGAAAACTGGCTAAAAGGTTGTTTCAATCTGGCTACCCTCCCGCCCTCCTGATCAATTGCCAGAAAAAGGGGATAGCCGCTATTTTCCATTGCCACCTTCTGTATATCCCTGCATAGACGGGCTAATTGAATTGGATCTTCTACATTTCTGGTAAATAGAATAATGCCGCCAAGATGGTAATTTTTTATTAGTCTAATAGTATTTGTGTCCAATTCAGGGCCGGGGATACCCCCTATAAATAAACGGCCAATCTTTTGGGTAATCTCTGAAAGATCAAGTGTAGGATTCATGATTACCTGTTTCCACAAACATCAATGAAAAATGAAAATATCAAAATACAAAATTATTTCTTTCTTGCTGTGATTATCGATTTAGCAATAATATTAGCCAACTCCTTGGCTTCTTGTATAAGCATTTCTAAAGTTACACTTGAAACAAGTTTGGACTTTTTAATTAACCGCAACCAATAGATTGTTTCTCGTAGCTCTTTTAAAGCTATCTGTAATTTATGTATAAAATCAGCACGACTCTCTGCACCACAAGCCTCTTCATAATTTGCGCCTGCTGATGTTGATGATGGGATTAATTATTCGCTAATATGGCGCCCAACAGCATTTCTGTTAAGTTGAACGGCCAATTTAATTATTTCAGCAGCAAAATCTAATAATCGCTCTGAAAGCTCATTTTTTTCTTTTTCCATTTTCAATTTGCACTTTTCATTTTGCATTGAGCCATTGCTTATGGCTATTATGCATGTATAATTACTGTAAGATAAATGCAATCAAAAAGGCAACATTATGAAAGCAATGATATTAGCTGCTGGCATGGGAGAGAGATTGAGGCCTTTGACCAGCGTTTACCCTAAGGTTTTGGTGCCAGTTGTTAATAAGCCTGTGATAGATAGGATTATACAATTTCTTACAGCACATAAGGTAGAAGAAATAATAGTCAATGCCCATCACCATTACCAGATGATACGCGACTACCTTAAAGGAGGTAACCCTTTTGATATAAAAGTAGAAATCAGGATCGAGAAAGAAATTTTAGGAACAGGGGGTGGAATTAAAAACACCCATGATTTTTGGGGCAACGATCCCTTTATCGTTATCAATGGAGACATCCTGACTGATATAGATTTAGGAGATGTTTATGCGTTTCATCTGAGGAGAAATAACCTCGTGACTATGGTTCTCCATGACTTCCCTCCATATAATAAGATAAGGGTAGATAGTGAAATGAATATTCTCTCTATCGGCCCAGGTACAGATTTAAAGGGAACATTAGCCTTTACTGGCATTCACGTCATAAATCCCGAGGTACTCAGCTTTATCCCTGATAAAAAAAGATATAATATTATAGACGCGTATAAAAGGCTGATAGATTTAAAAAAACCTATTAGAGGTTACATTGCAACTGGTCATAGATGGATCGACATCGGAACGATAGCCGATTATTTGAAGGCTAATTTCTATCATCTGCCTTCAGGCAAGAGTGCTATAGCTGAACAATGCCGCGTAGATTCGAGTGCAATCCTAAAAGATTGGGCAGTCATTGGACAAAGAAGCTCAATAGAGCAGAATGCCCTTGTGCAGAGATCCGTTCTCTGGAATGATGTGATTATTAAAGAGGGAATTAGGGTAGTTGATAGCGTCGTTACATCCGGCGTTAGTGTAGTAAAGGATCTCGTTGGTGGGGTAGCCATCCGATAATCTTATTAACGGTCAACCGTGAACGGATAACGGTGAACAAAAAACGATGAACAGGCTTACATAATGGATCTAAAGGAATTTGTTAAATCATACATAGATGATACCTACGTTGATAATAAAGAATTTAGCTGGGAAATATTGCCCGGTGATGGTTCAAAGAGAATCTTTTATCGCCTGAGCAATAATCAGGACTCATTTATAGTCATGGCTAATCCACCCATAGAAAGGAATGCAGAAAAAGAGAACATCTCATATCTAAAGATAGGTGAACATCTTTTTAGGAAAGGAATCCCAGTTGCCTGTATTTATAGATATGACCGTGATCACGGCTGGTTTATCATGGAGGATTTGGGGACAACAAGTCTCCAGGAAATTGCTTGTAACTCAAATAATCGCATAGATATATACAAAAGGGTTATTGAGCTTTTGATACAGGTCCAGCTCAAGGGTAAAGAAGACTTTAACCCTGAATGGTGTTATCATACAAAAAGATATGACAGGTTTATTATGGAAAGATTTGAGTCAGATTATTTTCTCACCTATTTCCTGAAAAAGCTCCATGGGCTGAAGCAAGATCTAGATGAATTGAAATCCTCTTTTAAACACCTTTCCTATAATGCCTCTCTTGCGGATAGCAATTTTTTTCTTCACAGGGATTTTCAATCAAGAAACCTTATCATCAAAGGCGATGAAACAGGGCTAATAGATTGGCAGGGCGGGCGCTTAGGGCCTCTACAGTATGATCTTGCCTCTTTGTTAATCGATCCCTATGTAGGACTGAAAAATGAGGAGAAAATCTTTCTGTGCGATTATTATCTCAAGCTTCTCGAGAAACACATTCCAGGAATCTCTGATTCATTTACCAGGTATTATCCTTACCTTGCCATTCAGAGAAACCTCCAGATATTGGGCGCCTTTTCATATCTGAGCAAGATCCAGGGAAAAAATTGGTTCCTTTCCTATATTTCCCCTTCCCTACAATCTCTTGAGGGGCTTTTAAAGAAGCTTGATGAAGCTGAATTAGATCCACTAAAAAAAATGGTTGAAAAATTGATTCGTTAAATGGTTGAGTAGTTCATCTTTTACAAATCAACTATTCAACGCCTTACTGGCTTAACCAAGTCAATATGGAGAATGAATATGGAAAAAAAGACCTTATTTGAACCCGGAAATCTGGTGAAGAGTTTTACAGGCCACCATGGTCTGGTTATTTCAACAGAGACATTGGATAAGATAAGAAATAAAGTTAAACAGGGAAGAAGGCCTGGTCATTTCTTTGCTGCCGGATGTCCTGATAATATTGATTACCTTCTACAGGTGCCTGTGTTTTTTGAGGATGGAACATACGATATTATGAAGCCAATGAATATTAAAAGAACGAACGAAGACATTGAGAAAAAAAGGTCAAAACTGGAAGAAATGTTAGGGAATATTTAATATGGATGAAAAAGCGAGCATAATTTCTGCTATTCCAATCTTCAAAGGATTACAGGAAGGCAAGTTAAGTGACCTGGCTGAGATAGCTGTTGAAAAACATTTCAGCAAAGGTCAAATCATCTTTTTAGAAGGCGATGAGGGTAAGGGATTTTTTGTGGTATACTCGGGTCTTGTAAAGATCTACAAGATTTCGTCTGAAGGTAAAGAAAAGATATTAAGACTTGTTAAACCCTACGGGATCTTTGGCCCGGTTCCGGTCTTTTCCGGAGAAACCTATCCAGCAAGTGCTGATGCCATGAAGTCTACTAAAGCACTCTTTTTCCCACGAAATGTGTTTATAAATTTAATAAAGAAAAACCCAGATATAGCCCTCAATATGCTGGACGCTCTTTCAGATCGGCTCCGTCAGTTTACAATTCAGGTAGAAAATCTTTCTCTAAAAGAAATTCCAAGCCGATTAGCCGCATATTTCCTCCATGTTTCAAAAGAAGAGAGTAGACATGACGTATTTACTCTGGAAATACCAAAGGGCCAGCTTGCCAATCTCCTTGGAACCATACCAGAGACACTTTCCAGAATCTTTTCAAAAATGCGGGAAGCGGGAATAATAGAGAGTGAGGGAAATAAGATCAAGATTCTTGACATGGAGTCATTAAAAGCCCTTGCAGAAGGCGTAAAATTGTTTTAACCGCAACTTCCCTTCTCTACTCATTTCCTAAAGATTTCAACCAAACCATAGCCTCTTTTTGTATAAGTAAAATTACATTTTTTCCATTATTTTTTTACAATTGACTTAAATCAATGTAAATCTCTCTTAAAGACATTATTTTGAATAAAAAAGGGGATTAAATCATGAAAAAAGAATGGCAAGAAAAAAAAGAATCATTTGAGGCAGTGGACGTCAGGGAGCTGAAGGGAAATTTTCTGCCCATGATCCTGGCAAAGGCAAAAAAGATCGAAGTGGGAGAGGGATTATGCGTGATTCAGAGCTTTGAGCCTATACCGCTCTATAGTGCCCTTTCTGACCTGGGATTTGAATACCTTACGGATAAGGTATCCAATGACGAATACAGGGTATATTTTCATAGAACTGAAGAGAAAGAACCAACCTTGCCAGGAGGAATGGATGTCCCCTTGAAGCCAACTGCTATCTTGAATTTTAAAGAGATTGACAATGAGCTGGTAAATATTATTGTACCCTTCTGGAAATTGATATGGGAAAAGGAAAATCCGGCAATTGATCAGAAGACCAGGTACCTACTATCCTTAGCAAATGGTGTTGGCGGAGGTCGATACCGCCAGGCCACGAGGGAACTGGTAAAAGGGTATGCCGCAGGTGTTACCGTAGAGGAACTGGATGAGCTCTTTTCCATGTTTGTCTGGAACCAGGGAGCCGGAACCTTTGCCTCAGAGATTGGCCCTTCCCCGCTATTCGGCGCCTATATATTAATAAAAAATATGGAGAAAAAGGGAAAATCGCGATCAGACATATTAAAGGAACTGGCTGAAAAATATGGAGAAAAGAATCCTGCTGTAGGCACAGTCTATAAAGGCAAAAAGTAAAAAAGACAGTGTACCGTCTTATTTTGACAGGATACTGAAAAAATACCTATCCTTGTCATAGGTATTTTTAATATTAAGACATAGGAGGAATTTAATATGAAAAGAATAGTTTTTATAAGCCTTGCAATCTTACTTCTTTGTCCGGTTATGGCCAATGCTGGCGAGCTGGAAAAGATGAAAATTGCGGTTGCGGCCAGTGGTAAAACTGCAAAAGCATCTGTAAGCAATATGGCTGCTAAATGCCCTTATTATCTTATCTTTAATAACAAAGGGGAATTGATTGAGGTTATTGATAACCCTTACAGAGATGCAAGTGGTGGCGCAGGGCCTTCAGCGGCAAATTTCCTTGCCCAAAGGGACATAGACATCATAGTTGCAGGGTCCTTTGGTTCCAAAATGATTGATGCACTGAGAAATAGTGGCAAAACTCATTTCGAGTTTAAAGGCCGTGTTGATGATGCTGTAAAAAGAGTTTTAAAGCTAAATTGAGGGATTTCTTTTGATTTTTGCGCGATCCAACGGTATCCTGATTGATATTTGATAGTTTCGTAAAAAGTGGTTTTTACTTTTTACGAATTCATCAATACTAGTTCAATCTGCTTTTCAAAAAAGGAGAAGATTATGGCTTTGGTTCAGATTGATAATGTTTCAAAAACTTACCAGACAGGGGAGGTGCAGGTCAAAGCCTTACAGGATGTTACTCTTTCCATTGATGAGGCCTCCTTTGTTACTTTTGTAGGCCCTTCCGGGAGCGGAAAAACCACCATGTTGAACCTCATCGGGTGTCTTGACAAGCCGACAAAGGGAAAGGTTTGTATCGGAAAAGAGCAGGTGGATACTTTTAATCGCAGGCGTCGCGCAACGTTCAGGGGCTCTACCCTTGGGTTTATCTTTCAGGCATTCAACCTTTTTCAGGTGCTTACCACCTATGAAAACGTTGAATATCCTCTCGTAATGATAAAAAATGAATCCATATCAAAACGAAAGGAAATGGTATTAAAGGTTCTCGAATCAGTGGGAATGCTGAATCAGAAAGATAAATTTCCCGACCAGCTTTCAGGAGGTCAGAAACAACGAGTCGCTGTGGCACGGGCTCTGGTAACACAGCCAAAACTTGTTCTTGCAGATGAGCCTACAGCAAACCTGGACAAAAAATCTGCAGTAAATGTCATTCGACTTATGCGTGCCATGCGGGATGAATTCAAAACTACATTCATCTTTTCCACCCATGATCCCGGAGTCATGGAAGAAGCTGAGGTTATTCATACTCTGGAAGACGGCAGGCTTCTTGACCCTAAACACAGTCCAACGTTTGTACAGGAGGAAAAAAAATGATTCGAGTATTTCAAATAGCATTAAGGAACCTTATGCGATACAAGCGAAGGACTTTGCTGACCTCTATGCTAATCACACTCGGCCTATTGATGGTGATACTTTTTTCAGGACTTGCAGGCTCATTTAAAGAAATGATGATCGGCCAGATTACCGACTCAAACCTGGCTCAAATGCAGATCCATAAAAAAGGTTATGTAGCTTCTATAGATACTTCGCCGCTAAATCTGACCATTAATCAAAAAGGCTACAAAACGCTCGAAAAAGTACTCAAAGAGAATCCCGATGTTGAGGCTTATGCACCAAGAATAAAGCTTAGCGCTATGCTGAGTAATTTTACAGAAACTACCAACATCCGCTTAAATGCAATTGATCCGGAGAAGGAAATTAAAGTTTGCCCCAATGTCAGTGAGCGCATGAAATTCAGCGGCAGCCAAGTACCGGATATTCTGCTCAAACCTGGAGAAATCATTATTCCTGAAAAACTGTCCGCAGGTTTGAAGATTAAAATTGGAGACTCTGTGGTCCTTGTAGCCAACAACAAAGATGGCTCTGTAAACGGCCTCAACTTTACGGTGGCCGGGATTATAGAAAGCATTTTAGGGCCCCAGGGCAAAGAAGGGTATATGCATATAAAGGATGCTGAATCTTTGCTTCGTATGGAAAAACCGGAAGTTATAGAAATCGCTTTACGGATTAAGAAATTTGATAAGCTAAACTATGTTTACATAGAACTTAAATCAGCTCTGGCTGAGTTTAAAAATAAAAAAGGAAAAGCTGCTTTTGAAATACATACATGGGAAAAGCTTTCACCTTTTTCAAATATAGCTACAATGATAGAAATCATGACTGTTTCTATGAAAATAATTATGATCGCTATTGTTCTTATAAGCATTTTAAATGTTATGATGATGTCTGTTTACGAAAGGGTCAGGGAAATCGGAACGATGTCCGCCATTGGAACCGCACCAGGCAAGATAATGGGCCTCTTTCTGGCAGAAGGCTTGTCCCTCGGTCTGATCAGCACTCTGGCCGGAAATATTATCGGCATTATCGGAATTTATATTTTAAACATTTACAAAATACAGTATGCTTTTGGCAGGCAGGATAATCTTTTATTGTCTCCGACAATTAGCTCCTCAGAACTTATTTGGGTGTCGGCAATCGTTTTACTGGTATCGGTTTTTGCCACTTTGCAACCCGCATATAAGGCTTCCAGAATGGAACCGGTTGATGCTTTGGGGCATGTATAGGAATAAAGGTAATTGTTTACCGTTCAAGGGTTCACGGTTCAAGGTTAAAGGCCTTATACTCAGGGTTACGGTTCAAAGTTAACGGTTAGTGGGTAAGCCAGATTCGAAACCTTAAGCATATCTAATCTGTTTCTTTAGCCCACACTACTTTTAAAAGCGGAGCTTGCTTTGTCAGATAAAACCTTGAACCTCTGAACCGTGAACCACCGAACCTGAATTACAAATAAAGTTAATTGATTTAAGGGGTGTATTATGAAGAAAATACTACTTGTAATTTTTATTTGCATGTTTGCCGCTGCACCGGCATTTGCCCTTGACGGGGATGAAATGCTTAAAAAAGTTGATCGTAATTTGAATCCAGAAAGTTTTGAAATGTACAGAAAGCTGATAAATATTGAGCCGGACGGCTCAAAAAAAGAATTTGTAATGTATTCAGTTAAAAAAGGAAAAGATAAGATTGCATCTGTCTTTCTATCTCCGGCCAGTGAAAAAGGGAGGAGCACCCTGCGGATCGGGGAAAACATGTGGCTTTATATTCCTAATGTCGGCAAACCGATACGCATAACCAGTCTTCAGTCGGTAACCGGAGGAGTGTTCAATAATTCGGATATTATGCGGGTAGATTATAGTGCGGAATATGACTGTGATAAAGTTGAAGAGGCAGATAAAGGACATATCCTTTACCTTAAAGCAAAGACAAAGACCGTTGCTTACGACAGAGTTAAAATGTGGGTTGACGGTAAAAGACCTCTTCCAGTCAAAATAGAATGCTTCGCCTCGTCAGGCATGTTGATCAAGACCCTTTATTTTAAGAATATCAAGGATTTTGGCGGAGGAATTGTACGCCCTGCCGTAATAGAGACAGACAGCCCTCTTTATAAAGACTACAGGTCGATTATTATTTTTGCAAAGGTTAAGAAAAAAGATTTGCCTGATGAAATTTTTTCCTTAAATTATATGCCGAAAGTGGAAAGTCTCAGATAGCATAGTCACACTGCTGAAAATCGAAGAAGGATGTGAAAGTCAGGCATGTTTTTTACACGCTTTTCACAATTTTGCTGCTGCGAGCTCAGGAAATATACCCTTTTTCTTCTATGGTGGCTTTTGGTTTTTCCGGCTATTTCTTTGCACGGATATGCAAGAGCAGAGGACCAGACTTCTGATACACTCAATCTCAGACTTCTGATACACTCAATCTCGACTTTGAAATCCCTGAGGTTGAAAAAAAACCTTACGAGTTCAAAGCCGAGCTCGAGATATCCGAGACGGTAAAGGGCCTGGATGAAGATAGCCTCCTCTTTCATCAAAAATACCCGAACGGAAGGGATGATGACACCTTTTTTCAAACGGATTTGAATCTCAAGGTTGAGGGGAGTTACCAGGTTAGCATAGTAAAACTTTACGCGCGCCTTAATGGAGATCTTTACTATAATGGTGATGAAGACTGGGAAAATGACCGGCGAACAGAAGAGGCTTATGTATCTCTGCTGCCCGGTCCGTCTACAACATTAGATGCGGGCAAAAAAGTCTTAAAGTGGGGCAAGGGATATGCCTGGAACCCGGTAGCCTTTTTCAGTCGCCCGAAAGATATAGAAGATCCGGATGCAACCCTGGAAGGATACTATGTTGCTACCGGTGATCTGATAAAAAGTATGGGTGGCCAGCTAAAGACCATAGCCTTAACGCCTGTAATTCTTCCTGTATCGAAACATGTCAATGATGAGTGGGGTACGGAAAGGGAGATTGTCTGGGGAAGTAAAATTTATTTTTTCACTTTCGATACAGATTTGGACGTTATGTTCCTGCTTGGAGAAGAAGTTAATGACCGTTTCGGATTCGACTTTTCTAAAAACCTTTCTCCTAATTTTGAGGTTCATGGTGAAGCAGCTGTTGTTCTGGATTATGTTAAATATATCGCTGATCAAGCAGGCAACCTCATAGAAGAAAAAGATGATGTATTGAATTTTCTTCTTGGCATGCGCTATCTGACAAAGAGTGACACAACTTTTATTTTCGAATATTACAGGAACGGTCAGGGTTACACCAAAGATGAAATGACAGATTACTTCACCCTGATTGAAGACGGATATCAGGAGTACATTAGCAGCGGAAGCATGGCTAAGCTTGCCACAAGCAGGAAATATGGAAGTCAATTCTATAACAAACAGACAGTAATGAGAGATTATCTTTACTTAAAGGTGACTCAAAAAGAGCCCTTTAACATTTTATATTTCACTCCTTCTATGGCCTGTATCTACAATATAAATGATAAAAGCGCAGCAATCACGCCTCAGATAACATATACCCCCATAACCAATCTTGAACTCGACCTTAAAGCTACATTCCTTTTGGGTAAGGACTATACTGAATATGGAGATAAAATAAATGACTACAAAATTTATGCATCGGTGAAGTACTATTTTTAGCAAAGCTTTGCCGTTACGCAGGTCAACCGATTTATATCCCCATACGATACCGCGCCAGCTTCTGGGATCAGGATATCTAATAGAGACCTATACCTATCATACGTGTTAAAAGGGGAACATATGGCCATTCCTGGAAATCTTCTCACAACAGCTATGGGAATCATGCCGCATAAGGATGTAGATCGGGCCCTTGAGATAGCCCTGTCCGTAGATGTCCCATTCTGGCCTCAACTCCCACTCTTTAGTTACTATGAAGATATGTATGTCCAGGTATCCGAGCATTTTCCCGGTATCCTGCTCGATCTGGAAAAACGCACCCTTCGTTTTTCCATGGAAAAATTTATACGTGAAGTGGAAGAAACTATGGAGCATTTCGACGAGCCGGAATATTTTGATATTAGTGACGCCTATTCCGTTGTATACAGAAAATTTTTAGAGCTTAATTTATCGAATCGTCCAGCCATTCGTGGGCAATTAGAAGGACCTATAAGTTTCGGATTTAGGGTAGTGGATCAGGATGACCGGCCGATAATTTTTGACGATACGGTCCGGTCATTTATGCTGGAATTTCTGGCCAAAAGGGTAAATATTCAACTCAGTCAACTCAAGAAGCTTAATACTAATGCCTTTATGTTTGTGGATGAACCGGGTCTTCAATTCTTGTTCAGTGCTATGGCAGGCTATGGAGATCAAGCGGCTCGGGGTGATATGGAGACTTTTTTCTCCATGATTGACAGACCGCGCGGGGTACACCTGTGCGGCAATCCGGATTGGGATTTTCTTCTTGGGCAGGATTTGGATATCTTATCGATTGATGTCTATACCAATGGAGAGGTGTTCCCATTATATAGATCGTCCATCCGGAGGTTTTTAGAACGGGGAGGGATTCTTGTGTGGGGTATTGTGCCTACCAACTTCGAGCATTTTGAGAAGGAAGACATGGTCTCCCTGGAAAAACGGCTTGAGGAGATGTGGCTTTCTTTAGAGAAGAAGGGGATTGATTTAGAACTTCTTTTATCTCAAAGTATGCTTTCACCTGCCACATGCTGTCTGGTCAATCCTGATGGCGAAAAAACTGTAGAAAAGGCCTTCAAAATAATCAGGCGGCTTTCTGAGAGGCTTCGTGAAAAATATCACCTATAGCAGTTGAAAATACCAGCCCTAAGAATACACAATCCACCTATTAATTTCTTCAATCAACCTGTTCTCGACAGAACTTTTTGATAGGATAAATTAGATCTAAATGATTTGTTAATATCCTGATCATCCCCGGCCCAGACCCGCCTGCCGTATGTCGGGCTGGAATAGCGGGCTGGGCGGGCATGCCAAAACATGTCTGAAATTATTTGCCGGCCATCATTGCGTCGACATCTGCCTTAACTTCACCAATTGGTTTGATATCAAACTTTTCTACCAGAACCTTGAGGACATTTGGAGACACAAAGGCTGGCAGTGTTGGCCCCAGGCGGATTCCTTTAACTCCAAGAAACAGAAGAGCAAGAAGTACTGCAACGGCCTTTTGTTCATACCATGCTATATCATAGGAAATAGGAAGATCGTTAATATCTTCAAGTCCAAAAACTTCTTTCAATTTTAGGGCAATAACTGCAAGAGAATATGAATCATTGCACTGGCCTGCATCAAGTACCCTGGGAATGCCGCCAATATCACCTAAATCAAGCTTGTTGTAGCGGTATTTTGCACAACCGGCAGTCAAAATAACCGTATCACCCGGGAGTTGCTCAGCAAC
>JAFDHR010000302.1 GCA_019308645.1 Deltaproteobacteria bacterium | reverse complement strand
AATGGGAATGCCTATAATGGGAAAAGTAAGTTGGCTTATTTTTCCCATTAAGACTTCCCATATGCTTTTTAAGCGATCCTTTACATCTGATTCAATGCTCTTCTCAGAGTACTCCTTGCCCTGTTAAATTGTACATGACATATGAGAAGCGATTGCAAGTAGTTATCTTCAAATATTGATAATCTGCTATACTTAACCCCTATTTAACAGGGTAAAACTCAAGTGAAGGAAATGAACGGGCGGTGAATGTTCAATATTTATTTAATCCGGTTAATCCTGTGAATCCTGTCGAAAAAGCTCCCCGACATGTCGGGGCTAAAGAAGCAATAAATTTCCACAGGATTTTGAGCAATTACTATTTTGGTATAATGAAGCGCACCGCTTTCGGTACTATATCAATGACAGCAGGCAATTGGCCAGGTTGCTCTCCGTCCACATCCAAAAGGACCTGTTGATCTGAGGAGGCCTCCACCCTCTTACCCACGAGTGTTTTCACCTTTTTTAGCTGAAGGATTTTTCCATTATAGAGCTTGGGGAGGTTCCAGAATACTGCGGGAAGGGAAAAATCCCCAATTATAGTCACATGAAACATGCCATCGTTCATAGTTGCCTCAGGGGCCACCCACATGCCGCCACCATGATACTGCCCGTTGGCAACCACCACATTCCAGATCATGACACTCTGGTCAAAGCAATTATCCACTGTAAGATGTATTCGTTTTTTGTTGTAAATCAAAATGGAAATCAGGGTGGCCCAAATGAACGAAATGAAACCACCGAAAATTTTGGTGGTCCTGTTAACCCGTTCATCGACCTCACCTCCCAGGCCAAAACTTGTAATATTGTGAAAATATCGAGAGGATGGATGACCATGATGATCCATGTATTCAAGCCGTCCTAAATCAATGGAACGGGTATGAGATGTAATGATTACATCCAATGCCCTGTTCAGTTCCACAGGTATAGGAACGGTCTTTATAAAGTCACATCCCGTACCACGGGGAATAAACCCTACCATAGCCTCGGGTCGAATGGGGCCATTCTTTCCCATAAACCCATTCACTATCTCATTCAGGGTTCCGTCTCCACCTACACAGACAACCAGCTCAGCTCCTTTATGAAGAGCATTACGAGTAAGCATGGTGGCATCTCCTGGACCGGTTGTGAGATGAGCCTGAAATCGCCCTAATCGATCTCTTGCCATCTTCTCTATTCGAGGCCATTCTCTGCCAGTGGAGCCCGTTGCTGCGTTTGGATTAACAATAAAAACGATCTTTTCTGAGGCCACAATTATTCACCGTTAAAAGGTTCTGCGTTATCACGGCTGGATATATTACAATTGTATATATTTTCCCTTGACTCAATGCCTTTATTTAAGTTTATAGTTTGTGTAAGGGTAAAAATCAAATACCAAATAAAAAGAAAAGATACACCTACGCACGCAAATAAAATAAAATCATTATTTAACCTTGACTAACAATGCTTTCACTTGCTAAAAAAATGTATCGTTGATTGAGAGAATACACATGAAAGATACACAACTTTCACGCATAGTAAACATGGAAAATCCTCAGAGTATTCTGGATGAGGTAAGGACAATCGCTTTCATGATGTTTGAGGAATTTGATTTTGATATCCTCAATCATGTATTCAAAGATGTTATGCGTCTTTTCCGTGGGGAGTATCCGGGATACCGCAAATGTAATACTGAATACCACAACCTGAAGCATACTACAGATACCTTTCTGGCCATGGCAAGACTCGTGCACGGTGCATTTGTAAGCGGAGAAAACTTTACCAGCAAACAGGTGACTCTGGGGTTAATATGTGCACTTATGCATGATACAGGATATATTCAAACACTCGATGATGATATAGGAACAGGAGCGAAATATACAGGTATAGATACAAAACGCAGTATTGTTTTTATGGATAAATATACAGCTGATAGTGGATTTTCAAAAAAAGATTTCAAAAATTACCCCAATATCCTCATCTGTGCTGGCCTTGATGTAGAGATCAAAAAAATCCAATTCGATTCCCGACAGACTGAACTTATGTGCAAAATGTTGGGTACTGCTGATCTTCTGGGTCAAATGGCAGATCGAACCTATCTTGAGAAACTGCTTTTTCTGTATTACGAATTCAAGGAGGGGGGTGTTATGGAATATGCCGATGAGCTGGATCTTTTACAAAAGACTTTGGATTTCTATGATATGACACAAAAAAGATTTACTAATGTTTTAGGCGACATGAATAAATATATGCGATATCATTTTAAGGCACGCTGGAATCTGGACAAGGATTTATATATGGAGGCAATTACAAATCATATACACTATCTTGAATTCATATTGGAAAATCACGAAAAGGACTATCGCGGCCATCTGAAGCGAGGGGGCATGGTAGAAAAATTAAACAAAAAGCATAATTAAAATGATTTAGGAATTAACAACAACCACATATTCACACATAAAAATTACCACGTAATAAAACTCGTCCCGTAGTATCCACCTTGATTTATTTCCCTACCACCTCAATAACGCCTCTGGTTGCATCTACCTTTATATAATCACCTGTTTTTATCAGCTTCAATACATTCTTTTCTGGGCAATCCACAGTAGGAATTTCTGCCGCAATAACCGCGCCAGATAAAACAGGCTCACTTTCCATGCAGATTATAGCCGAAGGTGCATTTCCTTTTTGTTTTGCCGTCCAGGCAATACTATCACCACCACTCGACCCCTTGCCAGTAGTAAATACAAATACCTTATTGACAAGACTTTGGCCCTCCAACTCATGGCGTGGTGCAGGAACCTTACCGGTATTCGGATCTAAGTCACCCATGAAGGAAAATGGCCCATTATAGACCACCGCCTCCCCTTCTGCCTTCCCGGTACTTACGGTGTGAGCCTTTATCTCCATCGTCGTGTCTCTCCTTTCCATCGTCCGGTGATAGCAGCGTTAACGCATGCCTCTTCAGTTCCAAAAAAGACCTTGATCCCACTCACTGTGGCCAAGTAATGAGCACCTCGGGCTGAGTTTGTAGCTGCACTCTTCGCCTGCTTTTCACCAGCAATATCACGTCGGGTAAAGGGGTTACTTATGGACGGACATACAGATATGATATGGCCACCGGCTTGTTCAATGCTATCGACATACCCTTGCTGCCCGGCAAGGGTCTTGACTGGGGCTGAAGCCCCTATCAAAAGCGAGGTTTTAATTGTTTTACCATCCAGCAAGACGGCAATTCGAGCTATTTCATCAATAGTGGCATGAGGGCAACCAAAAGCCACGTGCTCCACTATATCATTATCCCAGACATTGAGCCTCTCCCATGCCTGAATCATCTCACGCTTTCCAATCCTTATCACGTGTTTGGGTTTTTTGTTCCCCAGTGCTGCTTCTAAGGTAGCCGCCTCAGGGGTAGTGCCTACTAAGTGTGCTAGGGTTACTGCGCCGGACGTTGGCATTGATATCACCAGGGCTCGGGCAAAGTCAAAGGGAAGATTAGGATACAGGCCATGTATGGCCACAGGCTTGAATCCTGGTATTTTATCGCCGATACAATAACCCAGGCAGTGATAATCAGAAAGGGTCCAATCAGTCATATCCAGACCATCAAGCTCTACTAAATGAACAGCATACCTATTCTCTGGCAATAGCAAACCCATGAGAGGTGTCCGGCCACATACTGCAGCAGCCATAGAAACTAAAATACCCATCCTGTCCACTCGTGCCCCAAAGAGGCTGTTATTGGCAACCTGCATACAACTTCCACCCATAGACACAATATCACCCTTGCGTGGCATGATACCAATGAGATACTCGGCACAGGTTTCAGTCCGTAGCCAGCCTAATTGTTTAAGAGCCTTAAGTTTCCTCTCGTGCTCACCTATCCATTGGTCTGCAAGGGATAAGCCCCCATTCTTTCCATATCTCAGGTTGATAGGAAGGATGGGTGGTAACCCTGTGTGGTGTTGCAGGCACTTCCTCTGTCATAAGATTCCAGAAATCTTCAGGACAGAAGTCGTAACTAATGTGACCGTAGGAGATAGGGACAAGCTTTTCTGCATTAAATGAATCACCTAATGTTATCAAAAGGGAGATGGCCCTTTGCATGCCAGGGCCATATTCCCCAGCTCGCATCTTTTTTTCTTCATCAGTGAGGAGCATAGTAACGTTCCTTCCCTTGTTTATTATTCATACCTTGATTAACTCGTAAAAGGTCTTTTGCGAGCGATTTTGGCCACTTTTGGAAAAGCACTTTTTACGAGAACATCATACCTTGAGTAAGCCCTACAATCCCAATTTTTATAGATGAATGAGTATAGAAGAAAGGCAATTATGTGTCAAAAGAAACATCCTATCCTAAACTAAAGCAGAAATTTGACTCCAAATCATTTTAGTGTGTATAATATATTGATGACAGCATAAACAAACATATTTTATTTTCTTATTACAATGACCTTGTCTATCAAATTTTCTAAATCATCAAAATACATATCACGATACCCAGATGTTGCTTTTGGTTTAACGCTCATTTCAGGCTGTCAGAACTTTCTCAATCCCCCAGGTTTCGATCAGTATAAGAGAAAGCTCCTTCGAAGGATGAGGAAACGGGAGATATTGGCAGAGATCACTGAACGAATAGATCTCTATAAAAACTTTTTTAACGATTTTGGGTATGAATGTCCGTTACCGAAGCACCTAAAAAGAACGGTTAACAGTGGCTTCCCCAGGTACAACATAATGGTAGATGCCCACTTTATGTCAGAGATGTGCGCTGGTATACTGGTTGCCGTTACCGACTATGGCCGTTTTGATGGAACATTGACACTGGACCTGGCAGAAGAAAGAGAAACATGCAGGGCTATGGGCCATCGGGATCTCACAACTAAGAAAGGTGAGATTGTGTTGAGGGATGAAAAAGAAATTGTCTGCATTCTTTGCCAGGGGGCGGATGAAAAAACAAGGGTAACTGAAGATACCAGCAATGTTCTCTTTTATGCCTATGCAGTTCCAGGAATCAACGAGAGATATCTCAAGGAAGGCTTGGCCATTGCAGCAGAGA
>JAFDHR010000301.1 GCA_019308645.1 Deltaproteobacteria bacterium | reverse complement strand
GAACATACGAACTATGGCCATTATACAATTATTGTTGGGGAATATGGGCGTGGCCGGAGGAGGTGTCAATGCCCTCAGAGGAGAATCTAATGTTCAGGGCTCTACTGATCACTGTATTCTCTATCACATATGGCCCGGTTACCTGAAAACCCCTAAGGCATCTCAAGCGAGCCTCTCCGATTACAATACCAAATACACTCCTAAGACCAATGATCCATTGAGCGCCAATTGGTGGGGAAATTACCCAAAATACTCAGTGAGTCTGCTCAAGTCTTTTTTTGGTAGAAAGGCTACAAATGCGAATGACTTTGGCTACAACTGGCTTCCTAAGCTGGATGATGGCAAGGCCTATACCTGGCTTGATATCTTTGATGAAATGTATAAGGGGAATTTTAAAGGCTTCTTTGCATGGGGGCAAAACCCGGCAAGTTCAGGGGCCAATTCGAACAAGACTCGACAGGCATTAGCAAAGCTGGACTGGTTGGTTAATGTGAATATCTTTGATAATGAGACAGGCTCTTTCTGGAAGGGCCCGGGCATGAATCCAAAAAAGATTAAGACCGAGGTCTTTATGCTGCCATGTGCAGTATCTGCGGAAAAAGAGGGGTCCATTACAAACAGTGGTCGCTGGATGCAGTGGCGTTATAAGGCGACTGAACCACGCGGGGATTCCAGACCAGACGGAGATATCATGACGGATCTGTTCAAAAAGGTCAGATACCTCTATCGCAAAGACCAAAATGCAGTTTTTCCGGAGCCTATCCTTAACCTGAAATGGAACTATACTACCAACGGAAGATTTGATGCACACAAGATGGCAAAGGAAATAAATGGGTATTTTCTGAGAGATATTACTGTTAAGGGTAAGTCTTTTAAGAAGGGAGATCTGGTTCCCAGTTTTGCCTATTTGCAGGCAAACGGCTCTACGAGTAGTGCTAATTGGCTTTACTGCAATTCATATACCAATAAGGGAAATATGGCAGCCAGAAGAACGAGAGAGAAATCAGGCATAGGCCTGAATCTGGAATGGTCCTGGTGTTGGCCTGTAAACCGGCGCATTATCTATAATAGGGCATCGGTGGACAAATATGGAAACCCCTGGGATAAGGAACATTCTGTCATCAGATGGAATGGTTCAAAGTGGGTTGGCGATGTCCCTGATGGTGGCTGGCCGCCCATGCTGAAGGCGGATGGCACTCCGAATCCCAAGACAAAGCATCCCTTTATTATGAAACCGGAAGGCCACGCCCACATCTTTGGGCCGGGAAGGGCAGATGGGCCTTTTCCTGAACACTATGAACCCCTTGAATGTCCCGTTGAAAAAAACCTTTTCTCCAGTCAGCTTAGCAATCCGACAGCATCCATCTATAAGACCGACGCGGATGCTTACAGGACATGCGATCCCAGGTACCCCTTTGTGGGTACTACTTACAGGGTCAGCGAGCACTGGCAAACCGGTGTTATGACCAGATGGCAACCATGGCTGCTGGAAACCCAACCTCAACTCTTTGTGGAAATGAGTCCGGAGCTTGCCCAGCTCAAGGGGATAAAGAATGGAGAAAAGGTCATTGTGGAATCAGCCAGGGGAAAGGTAAAGGCTGTGGCCATTGTTACCAAGCGCTTCAGACCTTTTAAAATCCAGGGCACCATGGTTCATCAGGTAGGGCTGCCATGGCATTTCGGTTGGCTCCATCCCAAGGATGGTGGTGATTCAGCCAACCTGCTGACACCATCAGCAGGTGACCCAAATACCAGGATACCTGAAACAAAGGCCTTTATGGTCAACGTCAAGAAGATATAAGGAGGTGATCTGATGGAAGGAAAGGCATTTTTTATTGATACTACGTTATGTACCGGATGCAGGGGTTGTCAGATTGCCTGTAAGCAATGGAATGAACTCCCTGCTACAAAGACCGAGAACTGGGGAAGTTTTCAGAACCCCAAAGATCTTTCTTTTTACACCTATAAGCTGGTACGGTTTTCTGAAGATACAGGAGATGATGGCAAACCTGTATGGTATTTTTTCCCGGATCAATGCAGGCATTGTGTTGATCCACCCTGTAAGGAGATACCTGAGGACCCAAATGCTATTATTGTAGATGAGCTTACAGGTGCGGTTCTTTACACTGATAAACTAAAAAAAGTGAACAGCGAAGATGTGCAGGAGTCATGCCCGTACAATATACCCAGGGCTCAACCGGGAACTGGGTATATAGCAAAATGCACAATGTGTGTTGATCGTGTCCACAATGGGCTTCTGCCGGCCTGTGTCAAGACCTGCCCGACAGGGGCAATGAATTTTGGGGATCGGGATAAGATGGTTTCCCTGGCCAATAAACGTCTGGCCGAGGTGAAGGGAAAGTTCCCCAAGGCTACATTGTCAGGTATTGAAGATACCAGGGTCTTCTATCTCCTCGCAGATGAGCCTGCTAAATATCACGAATATGCTCAGGCTACAATAACACCAGGAGGGATAGATAGAAAGATGGCCCTCAAGCGGATTGCCGGGTCATTAAAGGAATTGTCGAAGGAGTGGCAATTGCTTCATAAATTGGCAAGTTAACAGAACCCCCTAACAGAAAGGGTGCCTTTTGTAGGGGCACCCTTTTTCTGTAGATTGTAAATTACGTGGGATGAGAAAAGCATTATGGCCAATGAATTATTACATCAAATAGACCGTCTTATCCAAAAGAGACCTATGTACAAAGAGGCCTTATCTGTTTACAGGGATATAGTGGTTTTTCTTAATGAGATTGAACCTGAGATTAAATATGTAATGAAAGATGAGGTAATACGTGAAATTAAGGTAAAGGAAGGATTTCCTTTGTTTTCAAGAGAGGATTTACCCATTGATCTGAAGGCTGCCTCTTCCCTGTTCAAGCGTTTATTAGAGCATTTGTCCTCAAAAAAAAGGAAAGATAAGGAGGCCTTAGAGAAGGCCCTGAAGAGGGCACGAACTGATTCTAAGTGGATAAATAGCGTTATTGCTGCTTTTCTTTCACGCGATGAACCAGCCGTTAGCCGTATGGCTAAAGAAGTGACTCTCGAACCAATGATCCTTAAATTTTTGACCAATATGGCCTTAAAGCCATCCCTGAATACCCTGAAAGAATCGGCTGGGGAAAGGATTGAAAAGGATGGCTGGAATTATGGTTACTGTCCCCTGTGCGGCTCCTATCCGGATATGGCCTATTTAGGTGATCAGGGAAAGAGGTTTCTCCACTGTGAACTCTGTGGATATGAATGGTACTATCCAAGACTAAAGTGCCCCTTTTGCGAGAATGATCAACCTAAAAAGCTTGGATACTTTGTAAGCGAGGAAGAAGAGGGCTTTAGAGTTGATTTCTGCAAAAAGTGCAATTGCTATATTAAGACATTAGATATGAGGGTTATTGAGCAGCCAGCACCACTGGAGTTGGAAAACCTTATTACCTTGCACTTAGATATGCTTGCCCATGAGCAGGGCTTTCAAGCTGGTAATTGTTAAATTGAAAGAGTTTTATTAAGGTTTTTAATACCCCGTCCGCTTGCGGCGGGGTAATTGATTTCTAACGGAAAAAACCTTGCTCAGAGAGCAAGGTCAGAGTTCTTTGGCTATGCCCTGAAATAAAACAAGGGAGTATTTGAGTATTGGAGAACTGTCGAAGATCCCGCTGTCAGCGGGGGAGTATTGGCCTCCGGCTCGTAAAGGCGAGCCTACGCCTCGGAGAGAATAAAAACAGATGATTATGATGTTTTTATGTTTTGTTTTTAGCATTACTC
>JAFDHR010000300.1 GCA_019308645.1 Deltaproteobacteria bacterium | reverse complement strand
ATTTAGAGAAATTGAAAAAAGAGGGAGAGGCTGGGAGAAAAAAGATTACACGATATACACGCTATGGGACGGTCTTCCTTAGTCTTATACAAGGTTTTGGCATATCAGTAGGCCTTGAAAGCATGACAAGCCCTGAAGGAGCCTTGATTGTTCCCTTAGGAGGTTGGGGCTTTCGACTAATGACTATGATAACGTTATCTGCTGGTACAACTTTTTTGATGTGGCTTGGTGAGCAGATAACGGAGAGGGGAATTGGAAATGGTATTTCATTAATCATTTTTGCAGGGATTGTGGCCAGGTTACCCTTAGCTGTTGGTAATTCATTTCGCCTTATGGGTACTGGAGAGATGAGTCCTTTTTTTGGACTTCTTTTAGTCGTTTTTATGATAGCAATTGTTGCTGTTATTGTTTTTGTTGAAAGAGGTCAGAGAAGAATACCAGTCCAGTATGCAAAAAGGGTTATAGGTAGAAAGATGTATGGGGGGCAAAGCACTCATCTTCCATTAAAGGTTAATACTGCAGGTGTTATTCCCCCAATATTCGCCTCTTCAATTATTATGTTTCCGGCAACAATAGCAGGTTTCTTAAATGTTAAGCAGATTGGCTGGCTTCAGTCTATTGTAAGCTCTATGGCGCCTGGTCGTCTGTTATACACCTTACTTTATGTGGGTTTTATAATATTCTTTTGCTATTTTTACACGGCCATTCATTTTAATCCAACCGAGGTTGCAGATAATATGAAAAAGTACGGTGGATTTGTCCCTGGTATTAGGCCTGGTAGAAGTACGGCAGAATATATTGACCGAGTACTCACAAGAATAACATTCAGTGGAGCCATTTATGTTTCCATTATCTGTATTTTGCCTGAAATATTAATTTACAGATTGAATATTCCTTTTTATTTTGGTGGGACAGCTCTTTTGATTGTGGTTGGTGTAGGCATGGATACTATTACCCAAATCGAGAGCCATTTATTGACCAGGAATTATGAGGGTTTTATGAAAAAGGGATTAAGGAGCGTGAGATAGATTATGAAGGTGAGGTCATCCATAAAAAAAAGATGTAAGAATTGCAAGATAGTTAAGAGAAAAGGTGTGCTGAGGGTGATCTGTGATAATCCTCGACACAAACAAAGGCAAGGCTAATTAGGTTTCTTGTGTAAGCTAAGTTTGTTGTGTTTGTTGAGTTCATCAGATTTTAACCCAAAAGACCCAATAAACACAAGAAACTCAAGAAACCATTAAAGGAGACCACATTGACCCGAATTGCTGGTGTTGATTTACCAAAGAGAAAAAGAGCCGAGATAGCGTTGACCTATATCTATGGTATAGGCAGAAGTAATTCTCAGAAAATTTTGAAGATGGCTGGAGTGGATTGGGGCGCCAAATCAGATGAACTGAATGAAGAGGAAGTAACAAAAATAAGAAACGTTATTAATGAATCCTATAAGGTTGAAGGAGACTTAAGACGTGAAATATCCATGGATATCAAGCGCCTGATGGATATGGGATGCTATAGGGGATTACGGCATAGAAAAGGTCTTCCAGCAAGGGGCCAGAGAACTCATACGAATGCGCGAACACGGAAGGGACCGAGAAGGATAATTGGAAGACGTAGAAAATAAACCTGCGGAGGGATAATGGCCAAGGAGAGAGGAAAAGCCGGTAAAAGTAAAAAAGAAAAGAAGATTGTCTCTACTGGGATTGTCCATATTCAATCTACCTTTAATAATACTATTGTTACCATCACTGATATGAATGGTAATGTAATAGCCTCATCAAGTCCAGGACAGGTAGGTTTTAAAGGTTCGAGAAAGAGCACTCCCTTTGCTGCTCAATTAGCAGCGCAGAGTGCATTAAAAAAGGCAATGACAATGGGGTTAAAAACTGCCGAGGTTCGAGTTAAGGGTCCTGGAGTGGGAAGGGAGGCGGCCTTACGGGCACTGCAAATGGATGGTTTTTCCGTTACCATGATTAGGGATGTGACTCCAATTCCTCATAATGGTTGCAGACCACCAAAAAGGAGAAGGGTGTAAGGAGGGAAAATATTGGCTCGATATATTGAGGCTGCATGCCGGTTGTGCAGGCGTGAAAGACTTAAACTATTCCTAAAAGGTGATAGGTGTTATACTGATAAGTGTGGCTTTGAACGTCGTTCTTATGCCCCGGGTCAGCATGGACAAAGAAGAGGTGGAAAGATCTCTGATTACGGGATACAGTTGCGAGAAAAACAAAAAGCAAAAAGAATCTATGGGATATTAGAAAAGCAGTTTCGAAGGTATTATGTAAAGGCTGATAGACAGAAGGGCATTACAGGTACAAATCTTTTGGTATTATTAGAACGTCGATTGGATAATATTGTATATCGGATGGGATTCGCTTCCTCCAGGAATCAGGCACGACAGCTGGTGAGACATAATCATTTCACTGTGAATGGAAGAAAGGTAAATATACCCTCTTTTCAAGTAAGACAGGGGGATGTAATAGCAGTAAAAGAAAAGAGCTGGAAGATTCCTGTCATTCTGGAGGCAAAGGAGACATTTGTGAGGCGAGAAATGCCTTCATGGTTAGAGATCGATGGAGATAATTTTCGTGGGACAGTGAAGGCCTTTCCCAATCGTGAAGAGTTGACCATGCCTATTAATGAGCAACTTATAGTTGAGCTTTACTCTAAATAAGTGAACTGAAGTGTCTAAAGTGAACTGAAGTGTCTAAAGTTAGGGATTTGAAAGATTACTTTCAAATTTTTCATTTTGAGATTTTTTGCTTTGGAAAATTTAATTATCTATTTTTATGACTTTAGCTCATTTTAGGCACTTTAAATTTTAGGCACTTTTTTTGAGGTAATGTATATTTATGAAAAAGCTATTTCAGAGAAATTGGAGAGATTTAATTAAACCCAAGACGATAGAAATCGGAACCGAAACATCCACTGATTTCTATGGGAAATTTGTGTGTGAACCATTGGAGAGAGGTTTCGGGATTACTTTGGGTAATTCATTGAGACGAATTCTCCTTTCTTCTCTTCAAGGAGCAGCAATTGTTTCTATAAAATTTGATGGTGTAACGCATGAGTTTACCACTATTCCTGGAGTAAAAGAAGATGTGACTGATATCATCTTAAATTTAAAGGGAGTAAACCTTGATGTAATTGATGAGGAAGAAGAAATTAAAATCTTTCTGGATAATAAGGGAGAAAAGGTGGTAACAGCTGGCGATATAATATGTGACGGAAAAGTGGAGGTGATGAATCCAGATCAACATATAGCCACCCTCAATAAAGATGCTGTTTTACATGCAGAAATAACTGTTAAAACCGGGCGGGGTTATGTTCCTGCAGAAAAGAATGCAACAGAAGATCAATCAATCGGCGTAATATTTATCGATGCTCTTTTTTCGCCCATCAGGAGGGTTACATATGTAGTTGGGAATGCAAGGGTCGGGCAGAGGACTGATTATGATAAGTTGACCTTAGAGATCTGGACAGATGGAACAGTAATCCCGCAAGATGCATTAGCTTTTGCTGCAAAAATCTTAAAGGAACAGGCTACCCCTTTTATCAATTTTGAGGAAGAAGAGGAAGAAGTAGAAAAAGAGGAAAAAGAAGAGGAAGAGAAGATAAATGAAAATCTCTTTAGATCTGTAAGCGAACTCGAACTTTCTGTACGCTCATCCAATTGTCTGAAGAATGCCAATATAAAGCATATTTACGAGTTGGTCCAGAAGACAGAAAGTGAAATGCTAAAGACCAAGAATTTTGGGAGA
>JAFDHR010000299.1 GCA_019308645.1 Deltaproteobacteria bacterium | reverse complement strand
CAAGCAGCGCCACAAACATCGTCATCTTGAGAGCCTGTTTCTCAAAGTTCGCGTCATGTCCAACAGAGGCCAGACGGACGTAAGCAAGCCCCCAACTGTTGATCATCGGGAGGGCGAGATAGTTGGCGAGAATCAGTACAAGGGTCAGTTGCCCATAGAATTCTGGCCCTTGCAACCTACCAATCATGACCTGCGCTACCATGGAAAGCAACTTAGCCAGCATGATTCCAATGCTATAGATCGCAAAACCCTCCGCAATACGACTTGCCGTTGGGGTAACAGGCTTGTCGTATATTAACCGCCAGATGTGCTCGATTGCGGACCGGCAATGCGAAGTGACATTAGATTTCTTTTTTTGCTTACCCGCATCCTTAGTGAAGTAAAAGATTCTTTTTCGGATTTCTTCTATCGCACGGTTTTCCAAGAAAATTAGCCCGCCAATCTTTACGTTTTTGACAAAAGCTTTAAGCACTAGCATTGGCGAAGACGAGAATAATACAATGTTTTGTCGTCCCCGTCTTCTGTAACCTGTCACCCTTTAATCGCATTCGTTTTTAACAGTTCCACATATTTCTTAGCAATGATTTCCAACTTGAAATCTTTCGCCCGTTTGAAGGCCTGCTCTTTATACCATTCTCTTCTTGATTTATTAGAAAGAAGTTCATCTACCGCACGGGCCAAAGCTTCCGCGTTGTTCACAGGTGCCAAAAGCCCGTACTCATTGTTACCAAGTATTTCTCTCGGACCTGTATCACAGTCAGTGGCCACTACCGGGCAACCACACGCCATCGCTTCCATTAGGACGTTGGGCCAACCCTCATAACGCGATGCCAAAACAAACACATCGGCACGAGCCATAAAGACGGCCACATTATCCTGCCAGCCCGTCAATATTATGTCATCATTAAGGCCTAAACTATCAACTTGGCTCATTATCCGCTCACGGTCCGGCCCATCCCCGACAAATACCAATGAAAGATCCTTATATTTCCGACGTAGAAGGTGGAATGCCTTAAGTATAACATCCTGAGCTTTGTGGGCCAAACGCATGCGGCCCACATGGAGTAGGAATTTAACTGGAATACCTGATGGTAATGGTGCCTTAGCTTGATAGGAAAGATTTTTAATGTCTACTGGATTGTGTATTACATTCAACCTCCCGGGATCCAAACCATAGTCGGAAATTAATGTATTGCGGATGCCTTCTGAAACTGCCACAACTTGGCCGGCCTTGGGATAAAGCAGGCGAGATGCCTTCAGGATAAGTTGCCCGAGGATTCCCTTATTCGCATACTGCCGGTCGGGTTCAACCCTTTGCGATATCACTGTCCGATGATGTGTTATGAAGGCAGTTAAAAGATTGAGTATATTCGCCTGCTCTATAAAGCTCAATACTACCCTAACGTTGTATTTTCTGACCAGCCGGGCCAAGGAAAGGATATGATAAGGTATACGTGAAATGTGGGCAGTCTGACTCTCCAGAGGACCGGAAAAGGATTTCAATCGCACTTTTTCCGGTACGGGATGTATTAGGCGGTTTTCTAACAAAGCCAGGGTAACGTCAAAGTGTTGTGAGAGATATGGGAGCAGGTTGGATGCCACCCTCTCCGCACCTCCACCTGACAGGGATGGGATTAAAAAGATAAGCCCGGGCAGCGAACCATTTGCCTGCCTTTTACAGTTGTGAGGATATTCCACTATTTCCTTCACTCCTCTCAACTCTGCTGCCACCACTGATACCAGGCATACAGGAATAAAATCAGCCAGAGCCGGTTTCCGTGATCCACGTAACCATTCTGTTGATCCTGAATAAGTCGCTCAGCCTCAGACATATTTATAAAACCCGCTCCGGTCCTTGAAAGTACCAGGTCATAGTAAATATCCCGCAATGGACCCTGAAACCAGTCACCCAAAGGCACCGCAAACCCATGTTTCTTTCTCTTAATAGGACTCGATGGAAGGTCTCTGGAAAACGCTTTGCGAAGCAGATACTTTGTGGTCAACCCTTTGAGCTTGAACTGAAGCGGCAGTCGACAGGCGAATTCAACAACGCGATAATCAACAAATGGCGATCTTACTTCCAAACCATGTGCCATGCTGGCACGGTCCACTTTTGTCAAGATGTCATCAGGAAGATAGTGAAATAAATCGACTCGCATCATAAACTCAATTTCATCCATTTGATTATCAAATGAAATATCGAATCGGTTCTGTTCTCCCTGTCTTCCTTTCTGAACCGGGTCATTAAGGAGACTATTAAGATCTTCCTCGGTAAAATATGCAGGATAAATATCCTCTATGTTTTTGTTAATGCGTTGATCAAGAGCAACAAAGAGACGCAGTTTCTTGATAAAACTCCTATCATAATAGGCGGTTCCTTCCGGAAGATAAGCCGTAAAAGCCGGGATCAGCTTTTCCCGAACGAATCTTGGAAAATACTTGTAATACCTCAGGAGTCGGCGGGCCACATAGCGGCGATAGCCACAGAATAATTCATCCGCGCCATCCCCTGAAAGGGCAACTGTGACATGCTCCCGTGTTTTCTGACACAACCTCCATGTGGGGATAGACGATGAGTCTCCATAGGGTTGCCCATAGTGCCGAACGAGATCAAAAAGCAAGTCCTCTGCCTGCATAGCCACTCGTGATTCTGAGTGGGTAGTACCAAAATAAGTTGCCACGCTTTTGGCATGCGCGCTCTCATCAAAACTTGATTCCTCAAACCCGATCGCATAGGTATGGATTTTGGTCTCTTCCAAGTCCCGCATGGCTGCCACAATAATGCTTGAGTCAAGCCCTCCTGAGAGAAAGGCCCCCAAAGGAACATCGCTCCTCAAGCGAAGACGGACTGAAGAGCGTAAGAGATCCCTTAGTTCCTCCGCCAATTCAGATACTGGCCGTTCTTGCAGTGTTGGATCAGGTAGCGGAGGCTCCCAGTAGCGTTTCACTTCAAGTCCCTTAGCGCCGTACCGGAGAAAGTGAGCGGGCCGCAACTCTTGAATACCCTTAAATATAGTCGCTGGAGAACGGATAAAACCATGCCGCAGGTATTGTTCGAGGGCTGAATAATTAATGGAAAAGTCCAGAGGCAGATTCCTGAAAGCCTGGATCTCCGATGCAAATGCTAAAAGCTCGCCACTGCCATTTCCATAAAAGAAGGGCTTAACACCAATTCGGTCTCTCGCCGCAAACAGGACATTCTCTTCTCTGTCCCAAACAGCAAAGGCGTACATCCCATTCAGCTTATTAAGACATCCTTCCCCAAAAACCACATAGGCATTCAGAAGTACTTCAGTGTCTCCATTTGATCGAAAGCGTATTCCCGCTTCCTCGAGTTCTCTGCGTATCTCCAGATAGTTATAAATTTCTCCATTATATACCATAACATACCGGCCGGTAATATCCTCCATGGGTTGATGGCTACCAACAAGATCGATAACCTTTAGACGTCTGTGTCCGAAAGCAATCCCCGGGTCGTACCACAGACCTTTCGCGTCAGGACCCCTATGAGCCAAACGAGCGGTCATTTTTTGGACGGCTTCGCTGAGATCAACACCGTTTTGGCCCCTAAAATCGATTAGTCCGCAGATGCCGCACACAAACAAACCTCTTTAAAGATACCAAGATAGGTTTTAGCGCTTGATTGCCAATCGATGGAAAGTTCGGCAATTCTTTCTCTCGCTTTCCGGCCCATAGCCTTACGCATGGAATGATCTTTTGCAAGTCTACAAATACCTTCTGCTAATGCGAGCGTATCTTCTACATCAACT
>JAFDHR010000298.1 GCA_019308645.1 Deltaproteobacteria bacterium | reverse complement strand
TTAACCATATCAATGCCTCCAATAATTCCTTAAAAAATTAGATTAGATCAATCATAAAGTCAACACAGTTTAGCAATTTTATCCTTGACCGCTGTGCATTAGATTTTTAATATGCGTACATAATTTGCTAATGAAGCTCCCCGCAGCAAGCTGCGGGGTATCAAAGCGGAACCTGCCTTCGCTTAAAAGCTACGGCAAGGCAAGTTGCACCGAAGCTAACCCGTCTTTCCATCCTCCGTAGCAGGCTACTGCGGAGGACGGGCGCCCTAGTGGGCTTCGACGCGGTTCGCCCCGCCATCTGTGTCGTGCCAAAGCTTTAGCGACGGCAGATCATCCCTGCGGCACACGCGGCGCAAGCGCCCGCGCTGGGCGAGCTGCAGGGTATTCTGGCGAAGGCGAATAAATAAGTAACCTAAAGTTAAAAGTGTGGATTGACCCGGTGAAATCGGAATTGAGGAATTCCTTAATCTCCAAATTTACAAATTCGCTTATTACTAAGGATTATTAATGTCTTCCATGATCGATGATTTTTTGGATCCCAAATTTCTTCCAGATAAAACAGAGAGCGTGTCTCTCACTCAGACCCATATTTCTATTGTTTTTCTTGCAGATGAGTTTGTGTATAAGATAAAAAAGCCGGTAAATTTTGGATTTTTAGACTTTTCGACCATAAAAAAAAGGCGATATTACTGTCATCAGGAGATTATACTTAATCGACGCTTATCAAAGGATATATATATAGATGTATTACCAATAACCTATGATGGCAAAAACCACATAATGGGAATAGGGGAGGGAAAGATTGTAGACTATGCAGTGAAAATGAAAAGGCTCCCTGATAAAATGCTTATGAAATCATTATTTTTTCAAAGGGAATTAACCGATGAGCACTTAAAGAAAATTGCTAAAGTTCTTGCAAGATTTCATGCAACTGCCCGCAATTCCTCTAATATTGATAAGTTTGGCGAGCCAGAAATATTCAAGGTTAATACCGATGAAAACTTTACACAGATTCAGAAATATATTGGAACGACAATTCAACAAAGGGATTTTGCTACCCTTAAACAATGGACTGAAAACTTTTATGACTCAAACAGTGCCCTTTTCATGAGCAGGATAAAGGATAAAAAGATAAGAGACTGTCATGGAGATCTCCATATGGAACATATTTGCCTTACAAAAAATCTTCCAATATTTGATTGCATTGAATTTAACAACAGATTTAGGTATACTGATATATTAGCTGATATCGCCTTCCTGCTTATGGATTTGGAATATTATGGAGGAAATACCCTTTCTAAAAAACTTTGGGATTTCTATAAGGAAATAGCAAATGAGCACAATGTGAATTCTTTGCTTGCCTTTTATAAAATCTATCGGGCAATTGTAAGGGGGAAGGTAAACAGTTTTCAACTTGATGATGCATGTATAAGGATGGAAAAGAAAGAGGAAGCTGTAGAAACATCAAGTAGATATTTCAAACTTGCCAGGTCATATATAGAGTAGGCAGTACGAAGCAGGGAGTAAGCAGTAAGGATATGTTCGATTCAGAGTATTTCCTGCCTACTGTTTAGTGCTTACTGATGAGAGCGCGGTAATTATGAAAGAACCTTTTATAAATTTTATGAAAAAGGAACTGCAGACTGAAACAGTACTTATAGCATGTGGACTTCCTGCCTCTTACAAAACGGAAACCACAGAGGTTATAGCCAAAATCAAAGGCTATAAGATAATAAGGACGGACCTGATAAGGTTTGAAGTGTTAAAAAATGAGGACATATTCGATGAGAAGGTAGCATCCGATATGAAAAAAAGGGAGCTTGTATACGATGAGATGTTTTCTCTTGCAGATGAGCTTGCAGGCAAAGGTGATGGAATCATTCTGGATGCAACCTTTATTACCCAGAAGCTAAGAAGGAGGGCTGCCGGGGTGGCTGCAAGACATGACAAAGTTTTTGTTATCCAGCAGACACAATGCCCCCAGGAGGTTTCCCTTAAAAGGATATCGCAGAGAACTAAGGAAAACTATGAGTCAAATGCCCTAACCGAACAGGCATATTTAAATAATAAGAAAAAATTCCAACCAGTTGATTTAAAAAACTTGAAGAGTTTATATCCCTCTCTAAATATTTTACACCTCCTGGTTGATACAACCTCGGATTTGGTGAATGAGTGGACAGTAATTGACAAGGTGACACGGTAAGGTGTGATAGTTAAAAATGGTTACCGGATACTTGATACTTGATGATCGATTCGATCCCTACCTGTCTGGTATTTCATTCAGCATCCAGAATCGGGTAGATAGCACCAAATAACAAATGGCAAATGGCAAAATGGCAAATGCACCTAAATCAGTCGGGATAATCTTTAAGCACGATTTTGAGCCTGCAAAAAGGGAGTGTCAAAGATTAAAGGATTGGTTTACAGCAAGAGGAATAAAGGTATACACGGAAGAGATGACATCCAGCCCAGCATTAAACCAATGCCTTGAGGAGGAAACAATTATACCAGATACAGTCGACTGGGTTGTTGTATTAGGTGGAGATGGAACATTGCTGGGAGCTGCCAGAAAGGTTGGGCGATATGGTCTGCCTATTTTGGGCATCAACCTTGGTGGATTAGGTTTTTTAACAGAGATTCCATTAAAAAGGCTTTATAAGGACATAGAAAAGTTTGTAACTGGAGAAATAACCATTGAAACAAGGTTAATGTTGCAGGCTAGTATTTTAAGAAATAATGAAGAAAAATGTCGTTTTTCAGTATTAAATGACGTGGTTATTAACAAAGGCGCATTAGCCAGAATTGTTGACCTGATGGTATCGATTGATGGTCATTTTTTAACAACCTTTAGAGCAGATGGGTTGATAATATCTACTCCTACAGGCTCAACAGGTTATAATCTTTCTGCTGGAGGCCCGATAATCTACCCGGATTTAGAGGCATTGATATTAGCTCCAATATGCCCATTTACATTGACTCACAGGCCAATTATATTGTCCGATAAATCAGTGATAGAGATAGAGATGGGAGAAAATAGCGAGCAAGTTACACTCACCTTTGATGGCCAGGTTGGCTTCGATCTTATAACTAATGACAGGGTTATTATCTCTAAGTCAGAAAAAAAACTTAAGCTAATTAAATCCCCTGGTCAGGACTATTTCGATATTTTAAGAACAAAACTGAAATGGGGCGAATCCTCTTACAATGAGACAAACCGGTAAATATCTTTTGTCTATAGATAGAAAGGAAATATGTTATTTGCAATGGATAGTAGAATCCTACGATGGCATGGCATCTATGAGAACTATTAATCCGGTAAATGGTGAGATTGAAATCTCTATAGTACCCGGGTGTAAGAAAGATATAGTTTCACTTATAAAATCTTTACAAGAAGAGGGAAGTATCCATGTTAATAAAGAGAAATTGTATTGGTAGGATAAACTTTTCTCTACCATAGGCACGGAGGTGCCACGTGAATCAATTATTTTATATAAAAACCTTTGGGTGTCAGATGAATGTGCATGATTCTGATACTATCAGCCAAATCCTTTTAAATAAGGGTTATAAAAAAACAGATAGCATCAATGATGCTCATATTATCTTGATAAATACCTGTACGGTCAGACAAAAGGCTGAACAAAAAGCATTAACCCTTATTGGTCGCCTGGCTTCTTTAAAGAGGAAGAATCCAGATATTATTTCTGGCATCATCGGGTGTGTCGCCCAAGAAAAAGGAACAAGTCTTCTACAACATTTCCCTTACGTTGATTT
>JAFDHR010000297.1 GCA_019308645.1 Deltaproteobacteria bacterium | reverse complement strand
CGAGCCAGTGCAATACCCAGGTTGTTGTGCACCTCTGCATACCCGGGGTTTGTCCGCAACGCCTCAGAATAGTGGCTGATCGCCTCATCAAGCCTGCCCTGCTTTGCCAGGGCAACGCCTAAGTCGTTGTGCACCTCCGCATACCCGGGGTTTATTCGCAATGCCTCAGAGAAATGGCTGATAGCCTCATCAAGCCTGCCCTGCTTTGCCAGGGCAAGCCCCAGGTTGTAATGCGCCTTCGTATGCCGGGGGTTTATTCGCAACGCCTCAGAAAAATGGCTGATCGCCTCATCAAGCCTGGCCTGCTTTGCCAGGGCAGCACCCAGGTCGTTGTGTGCCTTCGTATGCCGGGGGTCTATCCGCAACGCCTCAGAAAAATGGCTGATCGCCTCATCAAGCCTGCCCTGCTCTGCCAGGGCAAACCCCAGGTTGTAATGGGCCTTCGCATACCAGGGGTCTATCCGCAACGCCTCAGAAAAATGGCTCATCGCCTCATCAAGCCTGCCCATCCTTGTAAGAGCAATGCCCATGTTGCTGTGCGTTACCGCAGAGTAAGGGTCTATCCGCAACGCCTCCGTATAATAACCGATGGCTTCAGATGCCCTGCCCTTAATATTGTAAAGACTGGCAAGATAAGAGAGGGAAACTGACCTGTTGGGCAAGAGATCAATTTTGCTTTCCATGACATCTATTTGAATGGAGAGACACCGCTGTTTTAGTTCATTATCTTTCAAAATGGAATAATCTAACTTATTATTGGCACAATATCCCTCCATGAGCTTAAAGAAGCGCTCTTTTTGCAATGGCGTCACGTTCGAAAGGTCAACCATTTCACGGAAAGGGGCAAAAAGAGAAAGCGCATAGGCTGCAAAATCTATCCGGGAATCAGCATTTGCCGAAATCCGTTGAATAATATTTCTTGCCTCAGTACTAAGGCTTATCCGTCTGTTTGCTTGAACCTTTTTAGATATCTGCACGTCATCCTGATACATTAGCCTGGGTGCAGCAAATTCAAGCCAGGGCCGATTATCCGTATTAATGACCCCCTGGCCGAATAGCCCTTGCAGGTCTTCAGAAACGATCAGCCTGTATAGTAACCTGGGGTCTGTGAGGGTCACATTCTTTGATTTTTGGACATGCACGAGCTTTTTCTCTGCATATTCCAGGGCGAACTTGTTTTTACCTTTAAACCCGACCAGCAGGTAATCGCCCCCGCTTCCGGATGGATCAGTAAGGACTAAGAGGCTGTTTGGAAAGACCCTGGCAAAGGTACGGCCGACAAGGGCAAAAGTATCCCAATCCATCTGATAGGAGTGCATCCATTGAACAAATACGCCGTCATCATTAAGCCTGTCTTTAATCAAAGAAAAAAAATTGTGTGTGAAAAGGGCGGCAAGCCCGGCCATCCAGGGATTGGACGGCTCGGAGATAATCACATCGTATCTTTGCCTGGTGAGCTGAAGATGCGCCCGCGCATCCTGAATGATAAGATTTGTCTTGGGGGCTGAAAGGACCTTACTGTTCCATGGAATAAAAACACTACTTGCCGCAACAACCTGATCGCTGATCTCAAGGATATCAAGTTTCTCAACAGGATAACAGAGTACCTCTCCAGCCGTTATGCCGCTTGCCAGGCCAATTACCATAACTGTTTTGGGATTCTTGTGAAAGAGCATCGGGAAATGTGCTAAAAGTGTCTGTGTGTCCATGTCTCCGTGTGTTGAAGCATCCTGTTTTCCACTGTTCGCCATTGTATATCTGATGTTGCCGAGTGCATCAGTGTATTTTACTACTGTGGTAAAGCCGCCGATACCATCCCCGTAATATACCAGCTCGCCCTTCTCTGACCTCGACAGGATCTTTGACCCATGGAAAAGGGCCTCCAGCCAGCCTGTAGTTAAAATGGATGCCCTTATTTTTTCAAAACGATGATACTTGCCCATCGAAAGGTGGCGATGGTTCCACGCGGGATAATAAAAGCATAGGACAAGCCCTGCCAGGGCCGGCACTGCAAGAAAACCAAATTGCAGTATGCCTCCCCTTTTCTGTTTTAACATTATGCCTGCAATGACAAGCGCGGTGATAAGCTGCAAACAGACAACCATGCCCAGGCCCAATTCCTTTCCGGCAAGCGGTATGAGCAGGAAGCCCGCACAAAATGGACCTAATAGTGAGCCGACTGTATTGAGCATGTAGGCAAAGCTGATGGATCTTCCAACTTCTGAGACAGACTTCGTGTAGATCTTTCCAACCAGGGGAAAGGTTGCGCCAAAGCAAAGTGTCGGCAAGATCATAAATATAAACAGAATGGCTGCCTTTAGGAGGCTCAACAGGGCGAACTGGTCTTTAAAGGCAAAGATCAACTTGGCAAAAAACATTTGGCTGCTGCCAAGCAGCTGGCTGACGGCCAGGACAAGTAAGGCTGCCGCTATCTGTGTGAAGACCAAGAGCCATATGCATCTCTTTACCTTATCTGCAAGATAGCCAAAGATCATACTGCCCAGTGCCAGCCCCGTAATGAAGGTTACAAGCACAATGGTAAATGAATATGTGGTAGGGCCGACAATCAAGCCCAGCAGCCTGGTCCATATTACCTCGTAGGCCATGGCACAAAAGCCGGAGACAACGAAGATCACCAGCGCGCCCTTTCTCTCTGAGGGATTTGAGGGCTGTCCGTTTTCCGTTTCATCTTTTAGGGGTTTTTTCTTTGGACGTGAAGTTTTCTGCGCCGTATCTGCATATGCTACCCTGGCCTTGTAGCTGACCGTCAAACATGATATGCCGATCATAAGGTTAACCAGCACGGCAAAGGCCAACGTTCCGGAAACACCCCAAAGGTTTATAAGCCAAAAACCGCACACCAGTGAGCCGAGGGCTGCACCAATGGTATTCAATCCATACAGCCTTCCTGCATGTGTGCCAAGGTGAGAGAGCCTGGCAACATAAAACCTGCATAAGATCGGTAGCGTTGCCCCCATACAGATTACGGGCATAGACAGGATGACTGAGCAGACAGCAAAGGTGAGAAGGTTATAGATGATAAAGTGGTTGTAGAACCCATTATAGAGAACAGCCTGAAGCGGTCTGAAAGCTGTGAGCAGCACTGGAATCACAATGGCGTAAGCCCCTATTGCCAGCTCCAGCATCCCGTAGATCTTCACTAAAGCCAGTGGCTCCTTGATACGATCTATGAACCGGCCGGCGAGATAGCTTCCGAGGCCCAGGCCTCCCATGAAAATAGTCAGAACTATGGATACAGCAAATGGTGCACTGCCAATAATCTTTACAATCATCCTCGTCCACAGTATTTCATATATCAAGCCGGAGAGACCTGAGAGGAAAAAACAGGAGAGAACAAGGATAAATATCTTATTGGTTGGGTTATCTGAAGTCTTCTTTTTAGCCATTATTGCAAGCGTTCACAGGTTCCGGCCTGCCCGCCGGATAGCAGGCGGGGTTCAACGTTCAGGGTTAGGGACAAGGACAAAATTGAAGACCCGAAGTCCTCGTAAAAAATGCTGGTTTTGCCAGATATTTGCCAATGCGCCGCCAACTTTCAGATTGGGAATGACGAAGCCGGGCGTTTCTCAAATAAATACGCCTCCAAAATGGAGTCCGGGGACAAGAACGTAACCTTGAACCTCTGAACCTTTGAACCCGTGAACGGCTACAGAGAATTGTATTGGAAATTAACTTATCTTACTTCCCGGTTTACTCTCTTTATCCGGAACCAAGAGATAAACCCCTTTTTCATCCTCTGCGGCAAGAATCATTCCTCTGGATTCAACTCCCATGAGTGTGACAGGTACGAGATTGGCGATCACTATCACCTGTTTATTTATGAGTTCATTCGTCTGGTAGTAAGCAGCCATCCCGGCCACTATTGTCCTCTCCTCTCCAATATCAACCACAAGCTTGAGTAATTTTTTAGATCCTGGAATGGTTTCTGCTTCCTTGATAGTGCCAACCCGTATGTCTAATCTTTGAAAGTCTTCAAGGCTTACCAGCCCTGGTTCTTCTTTCATCTTTTCCTCCATTTTAGGCTTTACCCTCGGAAAAAGGGGAGGAGCCTTTGATATAGGCCCAACCTTTTGTGTTTCTCTCCATTTCTTTAAACTATTAAGAGGCAATTGTTCCCCAACCATACCTAATCCCAATTGATGCTGTATTTTTTCTGCTGTGTGAGGCATAAACGGCCATAACAGCACTGAGACTATTTTGATTACCTCGGTAATAGTATTCAGCACCGTGCTCAATCTCTCTTGATCTTGTGTAGCCAGCGCCCAAGGTTTCATGGTATCGATATATTTATTTGCCTTGCCAATTAACGCCCACACAACAATTAATGCCTTGTGAAAGGTGAATTCTTTCATCATATCTTTATACTCTTCAATCACCTTATAAGAAGCATCCTGCAAGAGAATATCCTCTTCTTTGAATGTAGAAGAGGATTGGAGTTTTCCATCAAAATATTTGACTACCATGTTCATGGATCGAGAGACCAGATTCCCCAAATCATTTGCCAGATCTGCGTTAAATCTCTTTACAAGAGATTCCTCGGTGAAATCAGAATCAAGACCGAATACCATATCTCTGAGCAAGAAATACCTGAATGCATCCACGCCATATTTATAGGCTAAATCCATGGGCTTGACGATATTTCCAAGGCTTTTTGACATCTTCCCCATATTCACATTCCAGTAGCCATGGACATTAAGATGCTGATAAGGTTCAATGCCGGCTGCCTTGAGCATACATGGCCAGAATATTCCATGGGGCTTTAGAATATCCTTTGCAATAATATGCTGCGCAACAGGCCAAAATTTCTTAAAAAGGTCTCCATCCGGGTAGCCAATGGCTGATATATAGTTTATCAAGGCATCAAACCAGACATAGGTCACATAATTATCATCAAAGGGAAGTGGAATCCCCCAGGATAACCTCCTTTTTGGCCTTGATATACAGAGATCTTCCAGCGGCTCCCTCAAAAAGGCAATCACCTCGTTTCTATACCTCTCGGGCCTTATAAAGTCAGGATGTGTAGTAATATAATCTATAAGCCACTCTTGATAATTACTCATCCTAAAGAAATAATTTTCCTCGCTAATAATCTTTGGTTCAGTCAAATGAATTGGGCATTTACCCTGTAGCAATTCTGTATCTGTATAAAACCGCTCACACCCTATACAGTATTTCCCCTCATATTCACTAAAATATATATCCCCTTTTGCATACACCTTAGAAAGGATCTCGCGGACCATGTCTTGATGATTTTTGTCAGTAGTGCGTACAAAATAGTCGTTCTTAATATTAATTTTAGGCCAGGTTTCTTTAAAAATTTTGCTTATCCTGTCCACATATGCCTTGACTGTTTCACCTGACTTTTCTGCTGCCTCCACCACCTTGTTGCCATGCTCATCTGTGCCCGTTAAGAAAAATGTGTCAAAACCGCTCAGGCGATAAAATCTTGCAATTACATCGGCTACAATAGTGGTATACGCATGTCCTATATGCGGTTCTGCATTCACATAGTAAATAGG
>JAFDHR010000296.1 GCA_019308645.1 Deltaproteobacteria bacterium | reverse complement strand
GATACTATTCATAAAGGTCATTGCGAACGAATGTGAAGCAATCTCAATAGGATAGATTGCCACGTCGCTTCGCTCCTCGCAATGACATGATTGCAACTTGGTATAAGACTTAATTGTACAATTTCACGATAGAAGCTTTTATCAAGGAGCTTGAAACATATGACCTTACAGAAGATGCTGCGTAAATGGAGACTGTGTCTTATCCTCTTCTTGTCACAGAGTAGCGCCTAATTGGCTCAGCTTCATGTTAACTTTTACCTCACCTTTTTGTATAGTGGAACAACCTTGTATTTGGCAATGAGGTTTCTCTACTTTATTCCCAATACTTCAATCGCCCCCTTTCAAAGCAGTAGGCAGTATGCAGTAAGCAGTAAGCAGCAGGAAGAGAATATAAAACAGTAGGCAGTAGGCAAAAAAGGCAATAGGCAAAAGCAGGGGAGATATAATGAGAAATCGGGGAAAGCAGCAAACTGTCTAATTTATACCTTAATGAAAAATAGTCTTGACTTTTTTCTACTATTATAGAAAATAGCCCTATGGACATTGACCACATATTAAAACAATGGGCGCTTGACGAGAATTTCCTCTATGGCAGAATGTCATTTATTTGTGGCCCTCGCCAGATTGGCAAAACCACACTCGCCCAGAACCATCTTGAACGCGTCAAACAAGGAACGAATTATCACAACTGGGATAGCCTTTCCCTGAGACAGAAATTTGCATCCAACCCCTCTTTCTTTATTGAAAATATATCACTGCCACTTTCACTTGGAAGAAACCTTCAAGAGGTGGAGCGCCAATGGATAGTATTCGATGAGATCCACAAATATCCACAATGGAAAAACATCTTGAAGGGGTACTATGATGAATGGAAAAACAATATCAATTTTGTGATCACCGGAAGTGCCCGCCTTGATTATTTGCGGCGGTCAGGTGACAGTTTAGTAGGAAGGTACTTTTTGTTTAAAATGAACCCATTAAACCCCCATGACCTTACCGGCTTTATCCTGGATCGTGATTCGGCCTGGCATCCCAAATCCCTTTTGATTCCCTTTGGTGAACCTGATAGTACTTTCCAAGACGCGACTACTCAACTATATAGCCTCACTGGGTTCCCTGAACCCGCAATAATCGGCACAAAAGATTTTTATGAGCGCTGGAAAAACAACCATATCTCACTGATTACAAGCGAAGACATCCGTGATCTTTCCAAAATAACAAATATCCAGAAATTGCAAACCCTTGTCTTTCTTTTACCTGAGCGTGTTGGGTCTCCACTTAGTTTAAACAAAATGAAAACCATTCTGGGATGTGCTCATGCGTCTGTTCAAAATTGGTTGGAGGCCTTGAAAAAGGTCTATTTAGTATTTGAGATTGCACCATATTCTACTCGGCTGAAAAGATCTATTCTTAAAGAACACAAATACTACTTTTGGGATTGGGGTCTTCTTGATGATTTGGGAAAGAGGTTTGAAAATTTCATTGCAGTCCAATTGCAACGAGCCGTTTCAGCATGGACCGAATGGGGAAAAGGAGATTATCAATTGATGTACATCCGAACCAAAGATGGACGGGAAGTTGATTTTGTAATAGCTGAAAGGGACAAACCATATCTCCTTATCGAATGTAAAAGGAATGAGAGAAGCCTGGCACCCAACTTAAGATATTTTAAGAATCGGATGCAAGTACCTTTGGCTTTTCAGGTGATAGAAACACCAGGGTATCTCAAGCAAGTGGATAGAGCGTCTTTTATTGTTGGGCTGGATCGCTTTTTGCAGATTTTACCTTAAGGATTTGGGTAACGGAGTCTGGGGTAGACAGCGAAGCGTATTTCACTGGGACTTGACCTCTTTATTATAGCATTCCTACTCCTAAACTGTTCCCGAGAAAGGTGTAGTAGAATACCCCCAACTTCACCCCCAAATCAAGCTGAAAGGCTCAGAAACGCCCAAAACACACTGCATTAGTCCATCTCTTAAGTGCCTGTGAATAAAGAACAATTGTGCATTTTTACTGGATCAATGGCATTGTTCCACAAATTTGTGAGACAGGTACAATTTATTTTTGGAAGTGTCAATAACTCATTGAGATAACAAGTTTTCTCCTTAAATAGTCTTTTCCTGATGATGGATTTTTGTGAAGAAAACCCCCAACTATGTATTCGGAACCACATGAACTTAAATAAGGGAAAATCTCAATTCCATGTGGAGCCTCGATAAAACTCACCTGCCTGGAAGGGGCGCAGCCCTTGACCGGTCAGGTGCAGTGATGGCTTAGATTAATATATGTCATAGTAGCTTTTTATAAAACTGCAACCGCATGCGCCACATTCGCATACAATCCATTTGCAAATCGGACATATCCTATTGGATTATGCGTCAATTATTTTCTTGCATCGAAAGCAATGTGCAGTCCTTTTTTTCACGGTTGGGTCAATCATAAAAGGAAACGTTGGTTCCAAAAGGATTTAAATATATCTCTCCACCTTTAACAACTCATCAGAAACAGCTAATCGATTAACAGCAGGGATGTTTATGCCAAGAAAGCGCACACCATCCACACCAGAATAACCCATCTTCTTTCCCGTCTTCATTTGAGCACCTTAAAGATCATAAGGTGTTGACTGGGTGTGACCCAATTTCATACTCCCTTAATATCCGAAAAATTAGCCATAATTATCCATAAAGTATCTTGACATTCTCATTTTTTGGATATATATGGATATAATTATGGATACTCCTCAGCTTCAGATCCTTCCGGAACATCTTAAGCTTATCTCTGAAATCGATGAGTTTAAAGGAAAATGGCAGGCACTGAGCAGCCTGGCACCGGATCAACTGAGTCGACTTAAGCGTATCGCAACTATCGAATCAGTGGGGTCGTCAACAAGAATCGAGGGAGCCAGGTTAACGGATAGCGAAGTGGAAAGGTTGTTGTCAGGGCTAAGCACTGCCTCATTCCAGTCCAGGGATGAGGAGGAGGTTGCCGGCTATGCTGAAGCTATGGAACTGATATTTGAATCTTATGATGAAATCCAAGCAACCGAAAATCATATCAAGCAACTACACCAGATCCTGTTGAAATTTTCAACAAAAGATGCCCGTCACAGAGGTGATTATAAGAAATTACCAAATCACGTGGAAGCATTTGATGAAAATGGCAGGAGCCTCGGGATCATTTTTGAAACAGCATCGCCTTTTGAGACGCCACTAAGGATGGCTGAGTTGATCGGATGGTTTAACAGCGAATTGCACAAAGGTACCCTCCATCCACTTTTGCTTTTATCAATTTTCATCGTGAATTTTCTGGCCATCCATCCCTTTCAGGATGGTAATGGCAGGTTGTCTCGGGTCTTGACCACCTTGCTGTTATTGAAATCAGGATATTCCTACGCCCCTTTTGCTTCTTTGGAGAGGGTAATAGAAGAGAACAAGGATCAGTATTACTTAGCCCTGAGGGGTGCCCAGTCAACACTTTACTCCGATAACGGCAAATTAAATCACTGGATATTGTTTTTTCTCGCCTGTTTAAGGAAACAGCTCACTGTTCTGGAATCCAAGATCGAGACTGAAAAGGTGATTGCCCAACTGCCACCTTTATCTCAGGAGATTGTTCAGATTGTCGAACAACACGGAAAAGTCACGGTACGTGATGTTCAAAGAATCACCGGGGCAAACCGGAATACTATCAAGGCGATAAAAGACCTGGTAAGAAGGGGCGATTTGAAGAAAATCGGTGTGGGTAAAGGGACCTGGTACAGGCTGCCTTATTAACAACGACTGTTGACCGCATGATTGTTGCGATCAGGACCGTTCCGGTCCGTAAAAAAAGATGAAAATGTTTGGGATAAGTGCCCAGGCATAGCAAATGGTTTGAGTGTGGGAAAGGATATCTCCGAGGCGGGCTGAAAACTCCTTGTAATCCTTTTTATCCTTAAATATTTTCCGCTTCTCATTTCCTCTCGCGATAATGTGGTGTAAGGCCCCCGGGGCATCTATTCTTGATTGTCTTGGCATATCTGACGAATCACACAGTCAAATATGTTTTGTAAGCTAATATATGTAGATATGATGTCCCCTATTGCCAGACTCCATTTTGGAGGCGTATTTATGTGAGAAA